>JBFIZG010000066.1:0-12123 GCA_041604955.1 Gemmatimonadales bacterium
CTCGGTCGCATCGATCATCGCCCGTCAACAGAAGGGGGAGCTTCCCAACCTCCAAGCAACTCGGAAGGACGTGCCCGTGGAGTTCCAGCGGGTGCTGATGAAGGGCGCCGCCAGCGCCGCCGAGGATCGCTATCTTTCCGCGAGTGAGTATTCGCGAGCGCTCAAGGACTCCCTTCGCCGTGGCGTCACTCAACTGTTTCGCTGGATGCGCTGAGGCCGTCCGCTCGGTCGGGCGTCGTGACCGGAGGAGAGGGTTCCGGGGTATCATCGGAGACTAGACCGATCCGCCGGATGGGTCCCAACGCCGGCAATCGAGGAGCCCGAGTGCATCAACCCGTCATCAGAATTCTCCGCGTCCTGGCGGCGCTGCCGCTCCTGCTCCCGCCAACGACCCACGCGCAGCCGGCTGCCTACCGCGTCCCCGTGACGGGGTCCGTCCAGCTCAACATGAGCGAGCTGATCGACCAGGCGTTGGACGCCGCCGAGCGCGCTGGCGCCGTGGTGATATTGGATTTCGAGTCACCCGGGGGACGCGTAGACATTGCCCAATTGATTGTCGGCGACTTGGAAGCGTCCCGGGTGCCCGTGTACGCGCTGGTCAACGCTCGCGCGTGGAGTGCTGCGGCTCTCCTCGCCTTGGCCACCGACTCGGTCTTTATGGTGACCGCATCTTCCATTGGAGCAGGTACCTCGTTTGGGGCCGAACGGGACGAGATGTCCGAGCCAGCCGCTCGCGCGATGCGTGACGATTTTCGCGCGCGCATGGTGCGCAGAGGGCTCGATCCGCGACTCGGCGACGCTATGATAGACAAGGACGTCGCGATCGCCGGCGTGGTGGCATCGGGCGAGTGGTTGACACTCGACGCCGAAGCTGCGGTGCGGCTTGGGGTCGCCGCCGCCCGCGTGGACGACCTCGCGCATCTGCTCGCCCGACTCGGCGTCGATAGCAGCGAGGTGGTGACGGTCGGTACGAGCTGGGCCGGAACGACGGTGCAGGTGAGGAACTTCAATGTGATGGATGCGCGGATCTTCGTATTTCGTGGGCGGGTTCCCTATCGCTTGGGAACCGTCACCAGCATGGGCTCAGCGGAATTCGACATCCCGGAGGCGTTTCTTCCGGACGGCGCGCGAATTCGCGTGATCGCCGAGTTGATCGGGTCGTCGGAACGCGCTCAGACCGAGGAGATGCGCGTGCAGCCCGGGCTCTTGATACAATGGGTGCTCGAAAACCGCCTCAGTCAGTCCAACTACTTCATTCTACTCCGACCCTGAATCCGGCCCCGGCCGCTACGACCCACCGCGCTTGGTCCTGACGATCACCACGCCGTTGGATCCCTTGGATCCGTACATCGCCGATGCAGCGGCCCCCTTTAAGATCTCGATGCTTTCGATGTCGTTGGGATTGAGGTCGGCGATCCGACCGGGGAGCGCGGTTTGCCCGCCCAAGACCCCGGCGGCGCCACTGGAGATGGAGGCGTCACTCACGATCACGCCGTCAACGACATAGAGCGGAGAGACCGCGCCCAATAGCGTGGTCGCGCCGCGGAGCCTCAGTTGGAGATCGCCTCCGGGCACGCCGGAGTTGTACTGAATGTCCGCGCCAGGCACCTTGCCCTGTAACGCCTGTTTCACACTCGCCGCGGGCACTTGGTTGATGTCGCGGGCCTGAACGGTAGCGGTTGACGTTGCACGGTTCCGGCGGGCGGCATGTCCGCTGACCACCGTGCCCTCCAACTCGAAAGCCTCTGGGACGAGACTCATAAAGACGGTCTCTTCGAGAACCGATACCGCCACCGAACGCCGTCGGTACCCCTCACTACGGAAGGTCAGCGTGACGTCTCTCGGCGGCGCGTGCACCACGAACACCCCGTCGGGCCGAAGACGGTCGTGGATGGCGGCGCCCTCGATCGATACCGTGCCACGCGTAAGGGGCTTGCCGGTGTACTCGTCGATTACCCGCCCACTCACCGTTCGAGACTGGGCCTCCGCGGTCGAGATCCCGATTCCCAACATCCCTGCCGCAACCAACATATTCCAGCTACGCATGAGCCTACCTCGCCTAAACCCACGTGTGCCTGGGCTTCCACACCACCTGCCTTACCCGTTGTCCTTGAAACAACTTACCTCGAATCTTCACCAGGGACCAAAAGCACGGGCGTGGAGGTCCAGCCCGACGAGTTGCGCTCAGCTGCGATCCCCTCGGTCAACCGTCTGGCGATCCACCAATCACCCTCAGACAGCGCTGGCGCGTCGGGCATTTTTTTGAGCCGATGAATCGGGTGTCGCGCACGGCGAACCGTCGAGCGGATGACCACAGGAACGATGCTGAACCCACCCTCCCTTGCCAACCGTGTACACGAGTTATCTTATATGAACTTGCGCGATGGAAGCCCCTGTCGATGCGACTACTGCTACTGAATCCGAGATTCCCCGAGAGCTTCTGGAGCTTCAAGTGGGCGGTTGACACCGTGTTGCCCAACAAGCGCGCAGTCAATCCGCCGCTGGGTCTCGCTACGCTTGCCGCTCTGTCTCCCGAAGATTGGGAAGTCGAGATCATCGACGAAAACGTCGAATCCGTTCCGTTAGATCCGCGGGCGGACATCATCGGTATCTGTGGGATGGGGGTGCAGTTCGGCCGGCAACGGGATATGCTCTCCTTCTATCGGAGGAAGGGGTATTTCGTGGTCGCCGGCGGCAGCTACGCTTCTCTGTGTCCCGAAAAGTACGAATCACTGGCGGACACGGTTGTGACGGGCGAGGCGGAGTACATTTGGAAGGAGTTCTGTCGGGATTTTGAATCCGGGAAGCCGAAGAAGGTGTATCGTGAAACGGGCACGGTCTCGTTAGCAGATTCGCCTGTTCCGCGGTTCGATCTCCTCCGGTTAAATGCCTACCAGTCTGTGAGCTTACAGTTTTCCAGAGGCTGCCCGTTTCGCTGTGAGTTCTGTGACATCATCGTGATGTTTGGCCGTCGGCCCCGCACCAAACCGCTCGAACAAGTCGGCCGCGAGCTCGATAGTGTTCGAGCGCACGGCATCCGGAATGTATTTTTCGTCGACGACAACCTGATTGGCGATAAGCCCGCTGCGAAGAAGTTGTTGACGTTCCTCCGCGATTACCAGCGGAGCCACAACTATTGGTTTCGGTTTGGCACCGAAGCGTCGTTGAATCTCGCACAGGACGACGAGCTGCTGGCACTGTTTCGCGAGGCGCACATGCAGTGGGTGTTCCTTGGCATCGAGTCTCCCGAGACCGACAGCTTGAAGGAGACCAAGAAGCTCCAGAACACGCGGCAGGACATGCTGACCTCGGTGCGCCATATCTACTCCTACGGCATTGAAGCGCTTGGCGGCTTCATTGTCGGCTTCGACAACGACACGATCGAGACGTTCGATCGGCAGTACGAGTTCATCACGCGCTCGGGCATTCACGCCGCAATGATCGGATTGTTGACTGCATTGCCTCGCACACCGTTGTACGAGCGGCTCGAGAAGGAAGGGAGGCTCCGGTCCGACCCCAATGAATCGGACAACACGAAACTCAGTACCAACGTTGTCCCGAAGCGCATGGCGTATGAAGAGATGGTTACGGCCTACCGGGATCTGCATGGCCGTTTGCTGAGCGACCGTTGTATCGCAGACCGGATTCGGACCAAGATTCGATATTTGGCAAATCCAGAGCGCGAGGGTGCGCCGCCGCTAGGCGAAGGGCTGACCATGCTGCGCAAGCTCGTGGTCAACGCGATCCTCCCCGGGGGCGTTTCACGTGTTTTCCATTTCTTGCGTTCCATCCCCCTTACCAAACCGCGTCTCATTCGGGTGGCTGTGTCGGATTGGGTGGTCGGCATGGCGATGCACGATTACGTCGGTCGGCATTTCGATCTCGAGCGCGGGAAGGCGGGCCCGGTCGCACGCGGCCATTTGGCTTCGATCGAGCGGGTGTTCCAGCGTCACCTCCGGCAGGGCGCACTGGAAGTGTCCTTAGATGAAGTGAGATACGCAGCGGCAACCCTCTCGGTGCGGATGAAAGGCTGGTTGGATCGGCGTTTCTTCGCGCGCGCAGCGCGGCATTTCGAGCGAGTGCTCGAGCAAACAACGGTCTCTCTCACACTGAGGATCGACGAACTTCACGAGACGCAGGTTCGCCACCTGAAGCGGCTCTTGCGCCGGCTTTCCAGGCATGGTGACCGGATCTACATCGCGGTCCGCCAGGAGTTGAGGACCATGGTGGATGTCGATTCGTCGGTATTCCACCTCATGCTGGATCCCGAAAACCCCTGAGCAGGACAGGCCCCGAACCCCAGTAGAACCCCTAAAAGACTTCCCCCGCAGCACGAGAGCACTGCGGGGGAAGTTGACATTGATGGGCTGTCACCCATCCCTGTGTAGGCATACCGTTGTCAGCAACCCGGGCTTGGCGGAGGCACTCTCGCGTCACATTCCAAAACCGGGAACGGGAACACCCCGTGCACGGGCAGACCCGCCACTTGATCGTCTGCTGCCAGATCCGCGAGCCGACCGTACCGACGCATGTCGATCCATCGGTGTCCACCCTCGAACAGGAGGGAAAAGCGCCGCTCATACAACAGGGCGTCGATCCGCTCCGTCGGGGTCATGGTCGACAAGTCGATCGGCGCGAGACCCGCCGCTCCACGAATCAAGTTCAGGTCGTCGTTCGCGGCCGTCAGGTTTCCTGCTCCGCCGATCCCGATGTTTGCTTCAGCCCGCAAAATGATCAGCTCCTCGTTGCGGACGATCGGCACGGGCGACGCCGCACTGTTGTACAGATTGAACGCGAGGTCCGACGACAACCCCAGCGTCGCCTGGTCGGTTACCGTGGGCACGCTGATCAGCTTGTCCACGAATCGCTGATCCGGCGTGACCCCGTCAGTCTGCAACTGGGCCGCCGCACGAATGGCGACGTTTGCCAAAATGATGAGGTTCGACGGATCGAAGATGGAATTGACGGCATCCCCCGATCCGGTCCCATAGCTGTAGTACACACCCCGCGAAAACGGGGCCGCGGCATCGACGAACGAATTCTGGAGCGCCGTCAGGGCGCCTGCATAGTCTCCCTGATAGACATCCACCCTGGCTCGGAGCGCGCGGTTGAACTCTCGGAAGGTGTCCGGAGTATCGAATCCGCTGAACCCGCTGGGGAACGCCAAGTCGCCGGGGAAGCTCGCGCCGGCGCCAGCGAGGTCGCCGTCTGCCGCGTCCAGCAAACTCTCGATGGTCGAGTATACCGTCGCCTTGTCGACGATCGGTTCCGGATCCCCAGTGGGATCCTCAGCCACGCTCACCACCGCTCCGTTGTCATCATGCGCGACGATGACCTGCAGGAGCAACAGCGCTTGGAACGTCTTTGCGAGGCCCCGAATGCCGCTCTTCTCGGCGTCGGACATCACTCCACTTTCCAACGCGTTCACGGCGTTCAACACGATGTCGGCCTCGCGGAATCCCCGGTACGGCGTTGTCCAAAAATTGCCGCCGAATGCGAGATTCCCCCCGTCCAGTTGGTCGCGCAACAACTCCGTGACAAACCGCGGATCCGCCGCATCGAAGTTGAACGATTCGCGTCCGATGATGCCCAAGTTGGAGACCCAACCTGCGCGGCTGGCGATGCCGGCACGAACGCGGACAAACAGACCCTGCGCGGCCGTTACCACAGCCGCGCGGCTGGGATTGCCCGTAATGTCCTCGATACTGGGATTATTGAAGTCCGGTACCACGAGGTTGTCACAGCCACCTACGGCGAGAACCCCCAAGAGCACCGGCAGGGCTCGATATGTCTTCATGATTCGATTCCTCTTTCGTGTCGTCACGGTCAGAAGCTCAGGTCGACGGAGAACCAGAAGCTCCGACTCGGTGGGAACGGAGCCACATCGATGTTTCGGCCAACCGCTTGGTTGCCGAAGTTGCTCACCTCGGGATCCATCCCTCGGTAACCGGAAAACGTGAGCAGGTTGCGTCCGCTCAGGCTCAGGCGAGCGCTGCGGATGGCTCCCCAAACACTGGATACCACCCGTTGCGGGACCTCCCACGCAACGGTCGCCTCACGAACTTTGAAGAATGAGGCATCCTGGATATACAGTTTTGTGCCGACGGCGCCCGCACCGAAGTTGGCGATCCGGAACGAGCCGCCTTCGTCCACCTCGAAGTCTTCCGTGTTTCCGCCGGCGTCGTACAACAGCTCCGTGAGATTCACCACGTCACCACCCTGCTGCCAGTCGGCGTGCATGAAGAACGAGACCGCCCCAACGCTGACGTCGTTGGTGAAGCCCATCCGAAAGTCCGGATTCGCCTCGCCGAGCGCACCGACTGGACCGCCGTTTCCGGTATTCCCGACGAGCTGCGTCACCGACTTACCCTCTTCGATCCGGAACGTCCCCAAGCCGGTCCCGAACCCGGCGTTGCTCGGCACAAACGCCGGCACGTCGAGTTGGGTGACCTTACTCCGGGTCATGGCAAAGGTGGTCCGAAACAGCCAGTTGACGTTCGCGGTCTGAATCGGCACCACGCCGAGCGCCGCCTCGATTCCCCGGACGCGCAGCTTGCCGCCGTTGAAGATTTGCTGCGCAAACCCGGACGACGGGGCGAGCTGACGGGTGAGCAGCAGCTCGCTGATGCTCTTTTGGTAGCCGGTGAGTTCCAAGGTCGCCCGCCCGTTCGCGAGGACGGCGTCTACTCCACCCTCGACCTCTCGCTGACGCTCAGGCCGGAGGTCCGGACTGGCCACGCTTCCCTGCACCAAGAGCCCCGGAATGCCTTCGATGTTGTTGGTCGCCGTCAGCGGCGTGAACTTCTGGCCGAACAGCGGCTGATTCCCAACCTCACCGTAGGCTGCCCGCACTTTGAGTTCATCGAAGAACCCGCCGGTCCCCGGGAACCGCATCGACGCCGCTGCCTTGGGATACCAGAAGATCTTGTCGTCCGCGCTGTTGCGGCTTGTCTGGTCGCCACGAATACCCACGGTGAGCAACAGCCGCTCGTCGAGCGTCAGGATCTCTTCTTGGAAATAGAATCCAAAGTCTTCAGAGCGACTCCGATTCTCATTGAGGGTCACCTTCACGCCAGCCGCGATGCTTTCCTGGCCGGCGATCTGCCCTTGGTTTTGAACGCTGGCGACCGAGAGGTCACGGGTCTCGTACGTGAGGCCCGCGGAAGATGTAAAGGTCGTCCCGCTGCCCGGCGAGTACGTGTGAATGACGTTAGTGTTCAGGTTGATGAACTCGTTGTCGCTGTTGGTCAGGAGCGACGTACCGGCAAAACCGTCGTCGTCCTCGAATTGCAGGTCAGGCGGGAAGAACAAATCGTTCGTTTGGCTGAAGAAATCCACGCCGGCCTGGGCCAACACCTGCAGGTTGTGATTGGGCGTTTGGACGGCGTCGAACTCCAGGCGGAGCGACCCGATGAACCGCCACACATCCTCATTGTTCTTCATTTGCGCAATCGTCGCTAACGGATTGCTGCGCTCGAACGGATTGTCGGGAAACGTCCCGTCAGGCCGACGGCGCAAGTCCACGATGTTCGGTGTGAACGGAAATACCATGTACGGACTGACGCCCGCGTTGTCATTGTTCGTGAGACCCCGCTGGGCCAGCGTGTGAAGCGCGTTCGAGCTGATGTTGGCTCGGAACCGACTCGAGAATTCCTGATCGACGTTGACGCGGAACGATTGCTTCTCGAAGCCGGTGTTCTCCATGATGCCTTCATCGTTCTTCCACAGCCCGGACACGAAATACGTCGTGTTACCGTCGCCCCCGCTGGCGCTCAATTGCGTCTCGTGCGAGAGGGCGTTACGTCCGGCCAGAGCTTCCTCGTGATCGAACGTCCGGCCCGGCACGAACCCAACGGCCGCCGCGGTCCCGGCGCCGCCCCACGCGTCCACCTCGGCCGCGTCCTCAAACGTCCGGAACCCCAACTTCTCGGCAAGATCGAAGAACCCGAACCGTTGGGTCAGGTTCACGCGTGGCCGGCCCTCTTGTCCGCGCCGGGTCTGAATGATGACCACACCGTTGGAAGCCTTGGAGCCGTAGATCGCGGATGCCGAGGCACCTTTCAGAATCTCGATGCTCTCGATGTCATTGGGATTGAGGTCCACGACACGGTTGACCTGTCCGTCCTGGGTCGACGACGCGTTCGAACCCGACGAGGCGCGTGTGACGGCGTTGGTGTTCGACGGAATGGCCACGTTGCTGATGATCACGCCGTCAATGACGTACAACGGCGAGTTCGCGCCACTGATCGTCGACACGCCACGAAGCTGGACCTGGGCACCGCCGCCTGGCGCACCCGAGTTGGTGTACACGTCGGCGCCAGCCACCTTCCCCTGTAAGGCATGCTCGATGCTCTGGGCAGTCACTTGGGTGACCTCGTCGCCGCTTACCGTCGCGACGGCGTTGGCCAAGTTGCGGCGCTCCATCCCAGTACCGCGCCCCGTGACCACCACCTCCTCGAGCTTGAACACATCGGCCTCGAGAGCGACGGAAATCGTGAACTGGTTCGCCCCAACCGAGACCACTGCGCGCTTGTATCCGATGCGGCGGAAGTCAATGACGGCATCGCCCACTGGCACCCATCCGAGCGCGAACGATCCATCGTTGTCCGTTGCGGTAGACGCCAAGATGCCCCGAACGGAAACATTGACCCCCGGGAGCGGCGCGTTGGACACCGCATCCGTGACCTGACCGGTCACGATCCGAGTCTGGGCGAACGCATGCCCAGCCACCGCACTGGAGAACAGCACGGCGAGAAAGACAGATTTTGCTCGCATACTCCAAAACCTCCTGCTGAGGAAAATTCCCAATCGCGCCTGGAGCCAGGACGTCGCAAAGCGGCCCCGGAACCCGATCTCGTTTTGGCGTTGCGCTGTTGCGCAATAGGTAGAGGATTCTGACCTTCATCTTCATTAATAGCAAGGTTTTTCAAACCAGATCGGAAGTAATCTCATGAGTGTCAATAACTTAGCTCGACGATTCGCGAGGGGGCGATCACCCGGATCGGCCCGCTCCCCATGGTGACACTGGCCCTCGCCCAGCAGTCGGCAAGCGTCGACCGCGCGGACAACCTGAGCCGGGCCGTCGCGGCCATGCGCCGAGCCCGCGAGGCCGGCGCCACCGTCATCGCGTTTCCCGAGCTCGCCATCGATCGGTTTTTCCCCCAACACGAACAGGATCCCCAGGCGGCGAAGCTCGCGGAACCGATTCCCGGGCCTACCGCGGACGTCATTGCCGCCCAAGCCCGTGACCTCGGCTTGGTGGTCGTGTTCAACATGTACGAGAAAGATGATGCCGGACGGACCTTCGACAGCTCACCGGTATTCGACGCTGATGGATCGCTGCTGGGCGTCACACGCATGATTCACATCACCGATTACGCGTGCTTCCACGAGCAGAACTACTACGATGAGGGTGACCGGGGGGCCCCCGTCTATCACACGCAAGCCGGCGCCATCGGAGTGGCAATTTGTTACGATCGTCACTACCCGGAGTACATGCGTGCGCTCGGTCTCGGGGGGGCGGAGCTGGTGGTCATCCCACAGGCGGGGGCGATTGATGAGTGGCCGGACGGACTGTTCGAAGCCGAAGTCCGGACGGCTGCATTCCAGAACGGTTATTTTGCCGCGCTCTGTAATCGCGTGGGGGTAGAGGACCGGCTGACGTTTGCGGGTGAGTCGTTCGTGGTCGACCCGACAGGCCAGGTGCTGGCGCGGGGACAGCGCCTGGCGGACGATCTCGTGATCACCGATCTCGACTTGGCCGAATGCGCCTCATCCCCTGCCCGCACCCTCTTCTGGCATGACCGGCGACCCGATCTATACCGAGACTGGTTCGGGTAGCGACTTCTCGTCGGGCAACGGGTGCTCATCGGTCCCCGGTACCGGCAGCTCCTCTGTCACCGACTCCACCAACTCACCTGGCTCGAGGTCCTGGTGTCTTGCCGCTGGTCGGAAGTGCCGGTCGATGAAATCGTCGAGGTCGTCGAGCAACGAATACATGACAGGGACGAGTACGAGCGTCAGGAACGTGGCAAACGTGAGGCCGGCGATCACCGCAATCGCCATGGGACCCCACCACGCCGCGTTTTCCCCGCCCCAGTAGGGATCCGGACTGAGTCTGGAAAAGAGGCCGTAGAAGTCGAAGTTCAATCCGATGGCGAGCGGGACCAATCCCAACACCGTCGTCACGGCCGTGAGCACGACGGGCCGGAACCTCGTCAACCCGGCTCGGACGAGCGCATCGAGGCGTCCAAGACCATCACGGTAGCGAAGCGTGTCCACGTAGTCGAGCAGCACAATCGCGTTGTTCACGACGACACCCGCCAGGGAAATTACTCCCACACCGGTCATGATGATGCCAAACGGCATACGGAAGACCATCAGACCGATCAACACACCGATCGTCGACAGCACGACCGAACTCAAGATGATCAGTGGCTTTGTGACCGAATCAAACTGCGTCACCAAAATGAGCGCCATCAGAAACACGGTCGCCATGAACGCGCCCAACAAGAAGGACTGCGCTTCCTCCTGGTCTTGTTGCTGGCCGGCGTACGCCATTCGATAGCCGGGCGGCATGGACTGCTCGAAGTCGCGGAGTTCGTTCTGCACCTCACCGAGCACCGCGACCGCATTATAGCCCTGTCGGACGTCGGAAGAGACCGTGACCATCTTCTCGAGGTCCTTTCGATTGATGCCGCCAAACCCCTCGCCGACCCGCCACGACGCCACCGAGGACAACGGAATCTGCCGTCCGTCGGCTACCACGTTGAGGTCGCCAAGCGCGGTCAGGTTGTCTCGAAACGCGGGCGCGAGCCGTACTGTGATATCGTACTCGTCTTTGCCGTCGCGGTATTTGGACGCCTCCGTGCCGTTGATCGCGTTCCGGACCGTGAATCCGATGTCCCGGGTGTTCAGACCGTACAGCGCCGCCTTTTCACGATCGACGTCGACAACGAGCTCCGGACGGCCGTCGGCCATGTCGCTCTCCAACCCGTCGAGCTTTCCAAAAACCGGTGAGCGTTCGAGGCGAGTTACCACGTCGTCGCCGAGCTGTTTGAGAATGTCCGGGTCGTCACCCACGATCTCGATGGTCACGGGCAAGCCCGTCGGGGGGCCCTGTTCGATCAAATCGACCGATACGTCCGCGCCGGCGATGGCGCGCTCGAGATGTTGACGGATCGTCTCCAACGTTTCGACCACGTCGATCAACCGATCCTGGAAGTCGATGAACGTGAGCGTCACCGTGGCCAAGTGCGTTCCCTGTCCGCCGCCAAATCCGCCGGATACGCTTTGCCCGACGGTCGAAACCACCGACTCGAGATCTTGACCGTTCAGCACCTCGTCGACGACGTGCTCCACCTTGCGGGTAATCTGGTCGGTCTGCTCGACGCGCGTGCCGAGCGGCGCCTCGACTTGGACGAACGCGGTCGAAGGCGGGATGTCCTCCGGAAAGAGCTCGATCCCGGCGTTGAGCGGTGTGAAAAAGAAAATGCCCACCACGAACAAGAGTGTGGCGGCGGCGCCGGACATCATCACCCCTCGGTGCTGCAAGGCCCAACGGAGCACGCCCTCGTACCGGTGGATGGTCCGCGGCAGCCCGGCGGTCATGAGCCAATGTCCCATGGGGTGCAGGACAAATCGATACGACACGACCATCAAGACCACAGTGAGACTCAACAGCACCGTCGGGAGCCACTGAGTGCTCAGCCCGATCAACACAACCAGAACCGTGCTCCCCGCCAGTACGAGCTTCGTCGCGCGCGGCAACGCCGTGTGGGGTGCGTCTTCCGGATCCAACCAGAGTGCGCAGAAGACAGGATTGATCACCAGCGCGACGAACAACGACGACGACAGGGTGATCATGAGTGTCAACGGCAAGAATTTCATGAACTCGCCGATGATCCCAGGCCAGAACGCCATGGGGGCAAACGCCGCGAGCGTGGTTGCCGTTGACGCGATGATGGGCCACGCCACCTCCCCTGCCCCCAACTTCGACGCCATCTTCCGGTCGTACCCGTGCTCCCTGTATCGATAGATGTTTTCGACGATGACGATGCCATTGTCCACGAGCATCCCGAGCGCAAGGATCAGGCTGAACAACACGACGATGTTCATCGTGAA
>JBFIZG010000067.1:0-12002 GCA_041604955.1 Gemmatimonadales bacterium
ATCGACACGGATTCCCCGCAACCGGACGACCGTTCGCGAACGCCAAGTTCCATTGCTCGCAGCAATTCCTCGCGTTCGACCGGCTTCACGACGTACCCCGACATTGTGGCGGCCTCCCGGCGTGGACGGTTTTCTGCCGGCGGTTCCGAACTGAACGGAAAGATCGGGACGGGCTCACGATTCAATTCCCGTTCCATCGCACGAATCGTCGTCGCCGCGGCAAAGCCGTCCATCTCGGGCATCTGGAGGTCCATCAGGACCGCGGCGTATTCGGCCCGCCGAATCATGTCCACGGCCGTTTTCGCATCTCCGGCGACGTCCACGAGGTAGCCGTCGTCTTCGAGGGTTCGCCTGGCGAGGCGCCGCATGTCAGCATCGTCGTCGACCACGAGAATCCGCATCATCGCCGTCAACGACCCCGACTCACCCATGCCACCACGCACGAACTCCTGCCACTCAATTTGATCTGCATGCGACCGGCCTTCTGCAAGTGCAGGGCCATGGACGCTTTCGGGTCAAAAGCATAGGCGAGTCGTTTCAGAATGGCGTCTCGGCGTTCCGATTTCGCGTTTGCATTGTCCCATTCCGGATACCCGACCGCTCCCTTACCCAACCGTCGACGGGGGATAGATTTCCGGCCGGCGCTCGGCGAATCGGCCGACGCCGCGCGAGGCGATGACCATTCATGAGCGACCAAACAACCGAGCGAGGTCTGATACTCCTGGTCGATGACGACCGGCTCTTGTGCGAGTTGCAGGAACGCTGGTTGCAGCAGGCCGGCTTCACGACGCGTGTCTTCCACGACGGCGAATCGTGTATCGCGGCGCTCGCTGAGGTGCTTCCAGACGCCGTGTGCCTGGACCTCGTGCTCCCCGGGCTGAGTGGGCTCGACACCTTGAGCCGTATCAAGGAACACCATCCCAACTTGCCCGTCGTCGTTATGACCGCCCATGCGGCGGTCGAGACGGCCGTGCAGGCCATCAAGCTCGGTGCCTACGATTATCTCGAGAAACCCGTCGATCGCACAAAGTTCGTGACGGAGATCCAGAATACGGTCGAGCGAAACCGCATGAGCGTTCGCCTTGCACAGCTCGAGCGGGAGGTCGGCGGCGGCGGATATTCCGGTATCGTAGGGGAGTCACCGCAGATCAAAGACATGTTTCGGCAACTCGATCGCATTGCGACGAGCAATATCACCGTTCTGATCCACGGCGAGAGCGGGACCGGAAAGGAGCTGGTCGCCCGCGCGATTCACACGCATAGTACGCGAAGCGCGAAGGCGTTTGTCCCGTTGAGCTGCGCCGCGGTGCCTGAATCGCTTCAAGAGTCGGAGTTGTTTGGCCATGAGAAGGGCGCGTTCACGGGCGCGACGAGCCGCCGGCAGGGTGTATTCGAGCGGGCGCACGGCGGGACCGTACTGCTCGACGAAATCGGCGAGTTGAGCCCCTCGCTCCAAGCAAAGTTGTTGCGAGTGCTTCAGGAACGGTCGTTTCAGCGAGTCGGAGGGACAGGCCAGATCTCATCGGACTTCCGTCTGGTGGCCGCGACGCACCGTGACCTGGCCGAAGAAGTGCGACAGGGGCGATTCCGAGAGGATCTCTACTTTCGTGTCGCGGTGTTCGAACTGATCGTCCCGCCCCTCAGAGAGCGCCCTTCCGACATACCGCTTCTTGCCACCCACTTCCTCAGTGCGTTTGCACGCGGGAAGCCCAATGCGCCGCTCCAACTGTCGAGCGAAGCGTTGCGTGTCGTGACCGGGTATTCCTGGCCGGGAAACGTGCGCGAACTCCAAAACGCCATTGAGCGGGCCGTGGTCGTCGCCCGGGACCGGACGATCCGACCGGGCGACCTACCCCGCCGCATTCGAACGAGGGAGGCGTGGACATCTGAAACGTCAGTTCTTCCAGAAACTACCACACCCCAAACGACGTCTCCCGTCCCGGAGCCGGCGGACGCCTCGCCCCAAGCACAGACGCTGGACGAAATCGAGCGCGATGCGATCATCGCGGCGCTCGCGCGGCACAACGGCAACATCTCCCGAGTCGTGCGTGAACTCGGAATCGGGCGTACGACGTTGTATCGGAAGCTCAAGCGCTACAAGATCAAGGAGTAGCGCGTGATACGCGCCGTGGAACGGTATCTCCCCGCGTCGTCCGATTGACCCCAAATCCTGTATCCGATACCACATCGCGAACCTCGACCTTCATGCCAACTTCATTGCGCATGGGACCAACGTTCCTATCTTGTGCGGGGATTTTTTCCGATCGGTGCGAAATGATTTGCTCTCCAAAGCACCGCCGGACCGATATCACATAGGGGCTCGGAAACCAGCTAAGTTATTGTTGTAGCGAGACTTACTCTCATTTCGAATTCTCGCACGGTACGCGTCGTCTGCTGACGACCCTGAATCGGAGTGGTTACGAATGCTAGCAAACAACATCAATCGCCTTGGCCTTTCACTCATCTTCGCGGCCGCTTCGCTTGCGGCGCCCTTGGGAGCACAGAAAGCCGGAACGGTCGAAATCGGCGGCTTCGGTCGGTATACGTGGTTCGACAACAGCCTCCCGATTCGGAAGAACCAAACCGGCGCCGGGGGACGCTTGGGAGTGTTTGTTCTGCCCAACCTCGCGATTGAGGGTGACGCTTCGTACACGGTTCTCAGTGTGATCGGGGCTCCACATGGGGGGTTTCTCCCGATCACCGGTCGTCTCGTGTACAATGCGCCAGCGAGCGATCGCGTCGCGGTGCTGTTGGGCGCCGGTTACGTCTATCAGAAGTATTTGCAGGAATTCCGCGACCTGCCGCAAACGGGTGATTGGGATGCCGGAGCCAATGGTCTGCTCGGATTGCGGGTACGGCTGAGCGACGTTCTTTCGTTACGTGGAGAGGGCGTGCTCAACTGGATCCTCGAGCCCGTGAACAAGCGAGTTGCTGAGGACAACAAGAACTGGGGAGCCCAACTCGGGCTCAGCGCGCAGTTTCCCAAGGCTCGTCGGGACGAGGACAATGACGGCGTCGTCGATCGAGATGACCGTTGTCCCGGCACCCCGGTTGGTGAGCTGGTAGACGCACGCGGGTGTCCGCGAGACAGCGATGGAGACGGCGTGGTCGATTCGATGGATCGCTGCCCCAGTACACCTCAGAGGGAGATCGTCGATGCCAACGGGTGTCCGCGCGACTCGGACGGCGATGGCGTCACGGATGCACGCGACCAGTGTCCGAACACGGCCCGCGGGGATGCGGTGGATGCCAGCGGGTGCGCGCGCGACGCGGACGGCGACGGGGTCGCCGATTCCCGAGATCGGTGCCCGAATACGCCACAAGGAACTGCGGTAGACAACAACGGTTGCGCACGTGACCGAGACAACGACGGCGTGCCCGATTCCGCCGACCGGTGTCCCAATACTCCAGAGGGAGCGACCGTCGACGCAGACGGGTGTCCGCTTGATGGAGACAATGACGGCGTACCCAATGGGCTCGACCGGTGTCCGAACACTTCGGCCGGAACAGAAGTCGACGCCGTTGGGTGTCCGATACTCTTCGAGGACGAACAAACCACCCTTGTCCTGGAGGGTGTGACGTTCGCCACCGGCAGCGCGACGCTGACACAGAACGCGCAAACGATTCTCGATCGGGTGGCACAGTCGCTCAACGGCAACCCGGACGTACGCGTCGAGATCGGCGGGCACACCGACGCCACCGGCTCGCGCACGTTGAACATCAACCTGTCGCAGAGTCGCGCGGATGCAGTTCGCACATACCTCGTGCAGCGCGGTGTCGCAATGAACCGCCTGGCAACGCGTGGGTATGGGCCGGATAACCCGATCGCGAGCAATCAGACGGCGTCGGGTCGCGCGCAGAACCGCCGAGTGGAGTTGCGACGCATCAACTGACGCTTCACGCACCGTCATTGGCGGTCTGTAGAGAAAAAGGGCGAGCCCGAACGGGCCGCCCTTTTTTTCTCCCCGCACGCTCATGCCATTCTGAAACAGAACGGCGTCGTGACTCGCCAGTTTGGTACACCGATTCAGGTGAGCAGCGATCCTGACCCGCACATCCCCTAGCGGCGTAACTTCTGTATTGACAACCATTTACGTAAGCAATTCCACGGCGGCACACCAGTTGCCCTATTCGAGCGCGCTACGGTCGGTGGCGCCGTGTTGGCGCGATCCCTCTGTCTGCCGTCGGGAGGCCGGCAAACCGACACCGGCCGTGGCCTCTACAACTCGTGCCACGACTACGAAGCCGGACGTGGCGTTCGTCCAATAGATCAAGCAGGCTCACGAATCCAACGAAGGAGCATCCACAGATGCAAAAAGTACAGCAGTTTCTCACCGGCGCGGCATGGCTCGGTGTGGTGGTCGCCAGCAGCGGCTGCGCATCGGGCGGCAGTTCGGTGGCGAGTGCGCCAGATCCGCGGATTGCGGCGCAGGAGCAGCAAATCGCATCGCTCAGAGATTCGGTGCAGAACGCTCGCGAGGCCATGCGTCGTCAGGAGGCGGAACTGGCGCGTGAACGCCGCGCGGCCGAAGAAGCGCGTCAATCGGCGGCCCGAGCCGCAACCGCCACGCCCATCGTGCCGGCCGTCAATACGAACGCACCGTTGCTTCCGCCGAACGCGAAGACCGGTGAATGCTACGCACGTGTCTTTATCCCGCCGACGTACAAGACCATTAGCGAGCGCCGGATCGTCGAAGATTCGGTGGCGAAGATCGAGATCGTTCCCGCGCGCTACGATTGGACAACTGAGCGGGTTCTCGTCAGAGAAAAGTCTTCTCGTCTCGAAGTCGTGCCCGCAGAGTATGCTTGGGTCGAGGAGAAGGTGCTCGTCTCGCCCGCGACGGCTCGCCTGGTCGAGGTTCCAGCGGTCTACGAAACCGTAACTGAGCGCGTCATCGACAAGCCTGCGCACAAGGTTTGGAAGAAAGGGCGCGGGCCGATCGAAAAAATTGACGAGGCCACCGGTGAGATCATGTGCCTCGTGGACGTCCCCGCCACGTACAAAACCATTTCGAAGCGCGTACTCAAGACCCCGGCCACGACCCGTAAAACCGACGTTCCGGCAGAGTACAAGACGGTGAAGCGGCGTGTGGTGAAGACGCCGGCCACCACTCGCACGGTCGAGATTCCGGCGCAGTACGAGACCATGCGCGTCCGGAAGCTCGTGTCTCCCCCGCAGGAGCGACGCGTGGTCGTCCCGCCGAAATACGCGACGGTGACGCGACAGGAGTTGGTGAACGAGGGCGGCATGGAGTGGCGTTCGATCCTGTGTGAGACCAATGTCACGAAGACCGTGGTGTCGGACCTCCAGCGCTCGCTGCAACGTGCCGGGTACGATCCCGGGCCCATCGACGGCGTCATCGGCTCACAGACCTTGGCTGCAGTCCGGCGGTACCAACGGGCCAAGCAACTGTCGCAGGGCGGGCTGACCATCGAAACATTGAACTCGCTCGGCGTTCGCACAGGTACCGGAAGCGAGTAACGACAAACAGCGGGGAACGTTTGACGACGCCCCAACGACACACATGCACGCGACGGGCGGGCCGAAACGGCCCGCCCGTTTTCCAAGGAACTCGAAGCGGTCGCATCGGGTTGACACGACTCGGCGCCAGCGTTATTGCCCATCGCGCCGCACTGGATTTCGCGGCGATCGCAACCAGTAAAGAGGAGTGAACCATGCTGAAGGAATTCAAAGAATTTGCGATGCGGGGGAACGTGATCGATATGGCGGTCGGTATCATCATCGGCGCCGCGTTCAGCCCGATCGTCAAATCGCTCGTATCGGACGTCATCATGCCACCCATCGGGTTGTTGCTGGGAGACGTGAGTTTCAGCGACCTGTTCATCACGCTGAAGGAGGGCGCCGAACCTGCCGCGGCGCCGACGCTCGAAGCCGCAAAGGAGGCCGGGGCGGTCACGATCAACTACGGTGTACTGATCGACAACGTCGTCAGTTTCGTGATCGTGGCGTTTGCGATTTTCGTGCTGATCAAGGCCATGAACAAGGCCAAGAAACAGGAAGAAGCGGCCCCGCCGCCACCGGACAAGAAGGACTGTCCCTTCTGCCAATCCACAATCGCCATCAAGGCGACCCGGTGCCCCAACTGCACGTCGGAACTGGCCGCGGCCTAAGGATTCAACGCAACAAGGAGGGCGGCCGATGGATCATCGGCCGCCCAGTTGCGGCGGAAGCTTCGTCGACTGCCTAGCGAAGCAACTCGGTGAACGCCCGACGCTCCAACCGTACCATGGTGCGGCTCGCAGCAGCGCCCAACCCGCTCCGGGCGAGGGCCCGCTGTACCCCGCACCCGCTGTACTGTACCGAGGCGTTCCCTTCCACGTAGAGAGGTGGGTTTTCGCACGTTGCCTGAAAGTAGTCTCCGTCGACGAACACCGACCCAAAGAAGCGCGTTCGGTCTTCGATGTCCACACAACCCCGACCGATGATGATCCCCACGACGACCATTCCTGGACAGGTCACGTCGTTCTCGCGCGAGGAACACACCTCGAATTCGAACTCCGCTCCGGAGACCCCATTCGGGCCGAGGAGAAACACGCCCTGCCCGTAAGCCGAATCTCCCCGTATCTCGACCTGGCCGCGTACGAGAACGATCGGAAAATGCCCATAGCACGGATCGTTCGGATCGTTGGATCCCCAGTTCAACGGGTGATCCACGTTGCACGTCCCGTCGGCATTGTGCCGCGGGCCAATCCAGTTGTCACTGGCGTCGGACGGCAGACCGTTGGATCCGATCGGCCCCAACGGGTCCGACGGGTCGCCGTGTGGAGCGGTGTTGGGATACGTCTCCGGCCCCACGATGCCGATCGTGTGATCGGCCATGTTCTTGATCTCCTCCCAGGTCAACGCTCCGTAGGTTTCAAACGTCTCGTCCGACATCGACGTGTCTTCCACGATCGGCGGAACTCCGTCAACCCCGCCTCCCGACAAAACCAAGTCGTTGACGTCTTCGACGATGATTCCGGGCTTGTCCTCGGTCGCGCACGTCGGGTCCCAGCCGGGGGGATTGCCTTCAATGCCCGTGAGCGTCGAGTTGTCGTCCATCAGCACGCCCCCACGAACCGTCGCCGTACTCTTACAGCAACCGCCGAGTGTTCCTCCGCTTCCGGGCGTGACCCAGTAGCTCACGGCGCGGGTCGCTCCGTCTCCGTGTCTGCCCTCCGCGATCAACTGGTAGAGAGGCTGGTTGCCGTCCTCGAATCGCCGATACACGACCGCGCGGTACCGGTCGCCGTTTACCAGGGTGCGCCACGGCTGAACCAGGCTGTCGCCCGGCTGAAGACCCTGCACCAACGAATCCAAGGTCGTCGTCGTATCGTTCCAGCGCGCAAGCGTTTCGTTCAACCCGGCCTCCGCCGCGTAGACGGCGGCCGCTCCCGTTCTCACCGAACTCGAGGCCATTCGCTCGTCCACCGCAGTCCTGAGCGCGGCCACCGCTAGAATCGCCAGCACGCCAATGGCGAGCACCACGGCGGGAAGCGCGATACCACGTCGATTCGTCGTCACACACCATGTCGTCTGACTCATGCTCTTCCCCGAAACAGCGGTTTGGTTGGCTGTGAGGTCAAAGTCACCCTCTCAAATACGCCGTGGTACGGAGGCTGTCGTACCGAACGGTTGGGGCTGCGCCTCCCGACCCACCCCGGAGCTTGCCGAACGTCTCGCCCCGAATGACGATTTCCACTGTGTGCACGGCCAGCGGGTCCGCGGTCAGCGCGCCGAGCGCATCGTAGGGGCGGAACTCGAGGCCACCCAACGATGGAGCGCGAATGGGACCGGCCAACCGCTGGTACGACCCGCCTACACCGGTCTTCCGTCCAATCCACCAGCGGCCATCCTCGAGAAACGTCCCGTACTGGACCGCGCGGAAGCCACGAATCGGACCTCCCATCTTGATCCCCGTCGTGTCTCCCTCAATCTCGATCACACGGTCGGGCGGTCCCCCCCACCGACAGGACGTCACGCCGCCCCCTGTCGACCAGTTTTTCGTGATTTCGACGACACCCCAGCGATCGTCATCGTTTCCGGTGATGCCCGCAGCAAACAGCATCGCGCTATCGCCGACGACCGCTCCGAAATCGCCTTCGGTCTGCGAAAGCCCATATCGAGGCTCTGTGTTATGTTTTTCGCACACAGTGCCGTACCAGGTTACCGATCGAACCGTCAACGACTCGGGACTCACCGCATAGATGTCGCCGCCCGCGGCAGAGAGCTGCCGGAGCTCCGACGACAACACCACCAGGGCGCCTCGCAGATTGTCGCGCAAGTCCATGAACTCACGCTGGTGGCGGTAGTTCGCGTTCTGAGCGCCGATCAGCCTGAACACGCTTCCGACCACCACGGATGCAAGAGTCAGATAGACCAGCAACTCGACGACGGTGACTCCCGCCTGACCGCCATTGGCCATCGAGGATCGCGTCATAGGGTGTCCGCCGCCGAAAAATGCATCACGAGACTGTCGAGCACGGTGGCTCCGAATCGGCTGCGACGCTCGGCCACCAGGACGACGACTTTCGGATCGACTCCGCTCACGTCCCAACTCATCGCCTGGCCGTCGACGGTCGCCGAGCCACTCGTGACACCGGCATATCCCTGACTCGTGAGCTGCTCCATTTGGGTCTGCATCGCGGCCCATGTTTCGAGCTGATGCTTTCCGTCACCCAGATACCGGGCGGCTTGCAGCGAGCCGGCCACCAGACCCAACAAGGCGCCCGACAGCACGGCGATGGCGACCAAGATCTCCACCAGCGAAAACCCCTCGCTCGAGCGACGCTCCCGCACACGACGTCCCGTCACCGGTCCACCCTCCCCAGGGGCGTGAACTGGACCGTCTTCAAGTGCCCTGCGGCTTTGAACCCGACGGTTGCGTCCCCGGTCTGACACGCCAAGCCGGCGCTCGTCATTCGAGTTGTCGGGAGACCCCGGGCATCGAAACAGAGCAGCGTCCGGTTGCTGGTCATGAAGAGTCTCCGGCTTGCTAGGTTCCGCACGACTCCCACCGTGTCGCGTGGTGCCGCGGCGTTGGTGTCGACCTCGATCCAGAATCGGACCGTTGACGGATCGATGTGAAACTCGGTGAGACGCCCGCGCCGAACGGCGGTCGCCCGCGCGAGCGCATGAGCGAGAACGAACTCGCGCGCCGCACGATCGGCTTCCTGGCGTTGCAGCCAGCGAGCGGTCGACGGCATAGACACCGTCGCCATGATCCCCACCAGGGCGACGACGACCAAAAGCTCGATCAAGGAGAAACCAACATTGCGCATGCGTGTTGCAAGCGCATGAGGCAACAGCTGTGCCAGGGACTAACTAATTGAAAAATAATGGTTTACGACAGCGTCCCCCTGCGGGTATCTGCCACTTTGCGTCTCTGCACCGTAAAACGCTTAACTCGACTCGTCGGGGAGGTTCTCGGAGTCGTCTAGACCGTTTTGGAACAGCCGTCATCGTGCGAGACCGGTTTGGCACGCTGCTGCCCGGAGTGGGATCAGCGAGCGATTGGTCAACCTTCTATAATTCAACGACTTAGTACCGGGGTCCGGGGCGGCACGTAGGTTGCCTCGTCACAGGCATGGCAAACGGGATCCCGTTTTCGGACTTCAACCGAGTTTCTCGAGGGAGCAACAACAATGGACCTGCAACACTACAGGATAGGCGCGGTGGCCATCCTGCTTTTCGGGATAGCAGTCACGACGGCTTCGGCCCAACAAACCGTCGTGCTCGAAAACGGTGACCGGCTGACCGGCCGCCTCACGAGCGTGGCTGGCGGCGTATGGACGTTCAAACACACAGGCGGAGACGTGAAAATCCCGGCCGAACGCGTGCAGTCGTTTACCACCACGAACGCGATCGGCCTGCGGCTCGCCGACGGCACGATAGCAGCCGGGACGGTGACCGGGACGGCGACCGGTGACCAGCTCAATTTGACGCTGACAGATGGCACGACGCGAACCGTGGCGCCAGGCGCGATCGCAGCCATCGGCAGCCCGAGCGCGCTCGAACTCTTGGTTCCGAAACAGATAGGATACTTCAGTCCGATTGCCGATTTTTGGGGGGCGACGGTGGGGCTCGGTTTCTCCGACAAGAGCGGCAACAGCCGGTCCCGGGGCCTGCGCGGCGACTTGGAAGTCGCACGTGTCAGCCCGAAGGACAGGCTCACGTTTCGCGCAGGCCTGGCCCGTGAGGACTCGCGGATCGGTGCCGACGGCGAGTTTGAACGGGTTGTCGAGAAGTTCTACGGATCGCTCAGGACGGACGTGTTCCTCGGACCGATGGTCTTTGTGTTTGGAGAAACCCGTCAGGAGCGCGACAAATTCCAGGACATCGATCTCCGCTCCATCTACAACGCCGGCTTCGGGTACCAGGTGCTGAAATCACCGGCTACCGATCTTCGATTCTTCGCGGCCGGCGGCACGAGGCGCGAGGACTTCACTTCCGCCACAGCGACCAAGACAGTCGGCGTCCTGACGCTCGGGGGCGCGCTTCGGCGAGTGCTCGGACCCGCGGTGTTTGCCTGGGGCGTGGACTTTGGACCCAACGTCCGGGACTTCGATGATTATCGCCTTCGCTCCGATGCGACACTGACGACCACGGTTCTCAAGGGCGTGGGGTTCCGACTCGGTGTGTTGAACGAACTGAACAACCAGCCACCCGTCGGCGTGCAGAAGCACGACATGTTGATCACGACGTCGCTGACCTATTCGATCGGTCGGTAGGAGACGTACTCCCGACGCGGTTGCCCCACGCAAAAAGACCCCCTGCGGTGCACCGCGGGGGGTCTAATGTTGCTGACGCGATTCGCGGCGTCGCTAGCGCGTGCCGGAAATCGGTAGCGCCAGCCCCGCCGAGAAGAGTAGAGCTCTGTTTTTGAAATCGCCCAAGCTTCCGGTCACGTCGTTCACGTGCGTCAATCCGAGATCGTACGCGACGTCAAACACCACCCACCCTGCGCCGACGCTGAACGAGACACCGCCACCCATTCGGAGACCCACTTCGAGTTTCTTGGTCTCCACGCCAAGCAACGAGTCATCACAACCCAGCGTGACGAGCACGGGGCCCTCGAACCCGGTGAGCCGGCAGCGAATTTCGTAGGACAGGGCGGGACCCATGAAGACGTGGATGTCACTTCGACTGATGGGCAGCCACACCTTGAGCATCGCGGGGATTTCCAGATATGACAACGCCAGGGAGCCCTGGCCCGCAGGATCTTGCGAGCCCTTCTCGACATAGAGCCCTTCGATCTGAAACCCAAACCTCTTCACGAAATCGCCCGCCACGAAGACACCAAAGTGGGAACCGGTACGCCGTGTGACGTTGAGGGTGTCTCCGGAGCCGTTGAGCCCCCGATGTATCGCGCTACTCAAACCGCCCTTGACTCCCAATGTCGTACCCTGCGCGAGACCAACGGTGGGAGTCGAAATGGCAAGGATGGCAAGCAGGGCGACGAGGTCGATTCTCTTCATGTTCCTTCCATGCTGACTGTTCGTCCGCCGACGGATGATGGCAATCGCATACAATAGACGTTTCTCCTATTAGAACTGTGCGCCAAGTCACAATCCGTGCAGCGGCCGAGAGAATCACCGAAAAAGCGAGGGCCGCATCGGTGGTATCGCTGAGTTTGCTTCTGCGGCTCCCGTCAGAACACGCAAACGCGTTATTTGCAGGGGAAGACAAAAGGGGCGATTTCTCGCCCCCAAATTCAACTGGAGTTTGTGGCGACCTATTTGTTCGTCGCAGCCCCCAGCACGGCGCCAACGAGCAGCGGGACGATGTTCATGAACGACAGGGCCAGCGCGCCCAACCCGGCCACGGCCCCGACGAGCTGTCCCAACACGGGCACCCAGCCGAGCGCACCAGCAAAGAAGAAGGAGAACACCCACAGCAGGAACCCGGGCAGCAGCACGGCCGCAATCGCGTTGCCGACGGAGCCGGCCTTTCTCCCACCGACGAACCCGGCAATGAGCCCCCCCAAGAACGGGAGCCAGAA
>JBFIZG010000068.1:0-11955 GCA_041604955.1 Gemmatimonadales bacterium
CAGCATGGCTGGCGTGTCGGTGCGGACCTGGCTGACCGGTTTGGGCGTCTCCGTCAGATGCGCCGCCAGCATGGCCTGGGCTGTCGGGGCGTCAAACGGAGGTTTGCCCGCCAGCATCTCGTATCCCACCACGGCCAACGCATAGATGTCCGCCCGTGCGTCCACGTGGCGTTCGCCGGCTGCCTGCTCTGGCGACATATACCCCGGCGTCCCCACAGAGAGACCCGTGCCGGTGAGTCGCTCTCCTTCTTGTACTTCCAACAGTGCTCGCGCAATCCCGAAGTCCGCGAGCACGGCGTGATCCCCCTCGAGCAGAATGTTCTCCGGCTTGAGATCACGATGGACCACACCCTTCTCATTCGCGTGTGCAAGCGCGTCCGCAACCTCCGTCAGCACCGTGAGGGCGAACTCGACGGGGAGTCTTCCCTCCTTGTTCATCCGGTCGCGCAGTGACTCATTGGCGACGTACGGCATGATGTAGTAGAGCAAATCGCCACTGCTGCCAGCTGTGAGGATCGGGAGAATGTGCGGGTGCTGCAGATGAGCGGTGAGTTCCATCTCCTGCTTGAAACGGGCGATACTCACCTCGCTCGTGAACTCAGGCGGGAGAACCTTTACGACAACTTGGCGGTTGAGGGACGATTCCGTTGCAAGAAAGAGGCGGCTCATCCCGCCAGCCTTCATTTCCTCCGCTATACGGAATGCATCCCCAAGTGATGCCTGTAGCTGCTCCGGCAGTTCGGTCACCCGAACCTCCAAACGGGGGGGACCCCGAAGATAGGGAGTTGATGCTCATCACGCGTTCTGGCCTTTGTGCAGCCTCGCACCGATCAACACGCCAATGACACCCAAGATCGGATTCAGGAGTGCGACCCACGCCGGTTGCTTGGCATTGCTCATCGCGTCGAACATCGGCACGGTGTCCGGTCGCGCCGTCGTTGCGACCTCACCGGCACCGGCCAATACCGGAAGGGCAAAGAGGATACCCAGGACCAGCACGACACCAACCAGGTACTTCGGCCCGCGCGGGTCCTTCGCGATCGCGGCGCACACGTAGCCGCCAGCCACGGCCGCCACCACGCCAATGACGATGGATAAGACGATCCATCCCAGCGACGGATCCCAACTCCCCGGCCGGAACACGCCGGGTGCCCCCAGTGCCATATAGGCGGCGGAGAACAAGATGAATACGCCAATCACCATCGTCACGTACCCAGCGATCACACTCCCGACGAGTCTACCCATCGTTCGTACTCCGTTGCTCTCTGTGTGCCCATTCGACGCGGCGCTTCGCTCCGGCGACCAGCATCCCAGTCGAGATGAAGTCTCAAAGTGACGCTTCCGAGCACGCAATAGCAAGCTTGGCGATTCAGGAGCGCTACGCCCCAACCATGTAGAATGGTCGTACCGGAGACTTCGGCATACATTCAATGGCATCCAAGACCTTCCGGAGACGACCATGGTTACGCGAATTGCGACTTCCCTCGCAGCGTCGGTACTCGCCTCTCTGATCCTTGCGGGCAGCGGTCTCGCACAGGCCAATGACTCGGCGTACGGCGCACAGATTATGCAGTACACGACCGACGACCGATTTGTAAACGAGCTCGTCGATCATCTGCCATACTCGGCGTCCGTTCCCTCGCCGCTCGATCATTTCGGCACCATCGTGGGCGCGCCAAACATCCTCCATTCGACGACCGAGATCTACGGCTACATGCGGGCGCTTGCTGCCGCCTCCCCGCGAGTAACCGTTCGGACCATAGGGAGAACGGAGGAGAACCGCGAGATGATCGAGCTGATCATCGCGGACGAGGCAACCATGGGAGACCTGCCGCGCTACCGCGGCTACCTCCAGCGGCTCGCTGACCCGCGGACGGTGTCCGACGATGAGGCCGGTCCCATCATTGACGCCGCCAAACCCATCTACTACTTCACCGCCGGACTCCACTCGCCTGAAACCGGGCCGCCCGAGATGGTCATGGAGCTCGCGTATCGATTGGCTGTCGAAGAATCCCCTATGGTTCGGGCCATTCGGGAGAACACCATTGTCGTGATCGTGCCCGCGACCGAACCGGACGGGCGCGATCGCATGGTTGATACCTATCGGTACCGAAAGGCCAACAACGACGTTGGCCCGGGTCTTCGCTATTGGGGCAAATACGTCGCGCATGACAACAACCGCGATGGCTACGGATTTGGTCTGGCGTTGACCCGTCTCACGCTCGAGGCGTTCGAATTCTGGAAACCGACGGTGATGCACGACCTCCACGAGTCGGGATATTTTCTGTACACATCCACCGGAACCGGACCATACAACGAGCACGTCGACGCGATCACCATAGACGAGTGGCACAACCTCGCACATGAGGAGGTCACCGAACTCACCAAGCGAGGGATGCCGGGTGTGTGGACGCACGCGTTCTACACCGGATGGGCTGCCAACTACCTCGTGTGGATGGCCAATACGCGAAACAGTATCGGGCGGTTCTACGAAACGCTCGGGAACGGCGGCGCCGATACTCGCGAACGGGAGCTGCCAGACCGGTCGACCTCCCGCGAGTGGTACCGGCCAAACCCGCCGCTCAAGAAGGTCATGTGGTCCCTTCGGAACAACACAAATTACATGCAGAGCGGCGCCTTGGTCGCCCTCAAATACGTCGCGGACAACCGGCGCGACTTCGTCGAGAATTTTCACTTGAAAAGCAAGCGAGCCGTCGAGGCGGGAACGAGCCAGACTCCCCACGCGTGGGTCATTCCGCACGACCAACGCCGCCCGATCGCCGCCGCGGAACTCGCGAACCTGCTCCGCGCGCAGGGCATCGAAGTCCACGTTGCAGACGAAACGCTGACGTGGGCCGATGATGCCGAAGACAGCGATGAGAAGTCCGTGCCCAAGGGAGCGTATGTCGTCCGTATGGATCAGCCATACCGGAATCTGATCCAGATTCTGCTGGACAAACAGAACTTTCCCGAGGACGCAACGCCGCCGTACGACGATACCGGATGGACCCTGCCGTATCTCCATCAAGTCGATGCGTACGCCGTCGACGACCCGGCGATTCTCTCAGCAAAGATGCAACCGGTGCATGAGCCGATCCGCCTCGCCGGCGGCGTGAGTCGCGTGAATCGACCGCACTATTTGGTGAACAACACGACCGACGACAACGTCACCGTGTTGCGGTTCGAACTGGGCGACGCCGTCGTGCACGCGGCGGAAGAGGCCTTCGAGATGGACGGAAGCGACTATGCTGCTGGCAGCTTCATCATCTCTGCCGAGGAAAATCCGGGGATCGGAGACACATTGGAACGCCTGGGAAGTGAGTTGGGCCTCACCATCGCCGGCGTGCGTGCTCGGCCCGACGTCCCAACACACGAAGTCGACCTTCCGCGAGTCGCGTTGGTCCATACATGGGTGGCGACGCCCCAAAACGCCGGTTGGTGGCGGCTTGCGTTCGACCGCATCGGCATTCCATACACGTACCTGTCGGAGCAGGATCTCCGTTCAACCGATCTCGCTGACTTCGACGTCGTGATTTTCCCAGAGGCCCGTACCAATCCTCAGACGCTCGTGCGGGGAACGACTGAGGCCGGCCCGGCGATCCCCTGGCAACGAGATTCCGCCTACCCCTCCCTCGACACGATCGACGAAACCGCCGACATGCGGCAAGGCATGGGCTATGAGGGGTTGCTGAACCTTCAGCGGTTCATCGAACGGGGCGGTGTCTTTATTACCGAGGGCAGCGCTGTCGATCTTCCCATTCAGATGGGTCTGACGCGTCGAGTGAGTGTTCGGAATACGCGGCAGCTCGTCGCACGGGGATCCGTACTCAAGACCGTCGCCAAGGATTCGACAAGTCCCATCATGTACGGCTATCCACCGTCGATGGCCTCGTACTTCAATCAACGCCCCGTGCTTCAGGTGAACGAGAACGTGGGGAACACGGGCACGCCCGATTGGTTGAAGGACGAGACGTGGGAAAAGGAAGTCCCCCGCGTCGTCATGCGGTTCGCGAAAAAAGACATCCTCATGAGCGGTATGCTTCGCGGCTCGAGCGAACTGAGCGACGCTCCCGCGATCGTGGACGTCCCGGTTGGCCAGGGTCACGTAGTGTTGTTTGCCATCCATCCCTTCTGGCGACTCGAAACCTATGGAAGCCACGCGCTGGTGTTCAACACGATGCTGCACTGGAACGACCTGCGCGCGGGATGGCCGACGCGACCATCAGAGGAAGAAGAGACCGACGACACCGGACATGGCGGACACAAGTGAGGTGGTGATCGAGATACCGCGAACGTCGCTGGCCGACGCAGGTAGCAGGCCGCGCCGTGCCAATCGAGCTAACACATTGACGACGGGGGCCCCGATCCCAGGGGCTCCCACCACCTCCCACACGGGGGTCCAGCGCACAGCGATTTGACCGCGGCCGCCTTCCCCGGCCAATTGATCACCTCGTTCGTCGCCCCAACCAATTCTCAATCCGCCCAACCGTTGTATCAGGGGCTGAACACCCACATCAGGATGAAACACCGGGACGGGTTCGCTCGTAGTCGCTTTTGGGAAAGGAGGTTCGTGATGCTTGGTTTCGCAGCCGTCGATCCACACGTTGCGAACCGAAAGCCGCCGGTCTGGATCGCGGGCGTTGGTCTCCTGCTGTTGGCGTGCGTCGACAACCAGACAGTGCTCGGTCCGTGCTGTTCCGCGAGCGCCGAAGAGACCTTTTCGCTCCAGGCGGATGCGGCTGGCCGGACACAATTCCGCCTGACCGGTATCAACGGCACGGTCACGATCGTCGGCGTCTCGAACACGCAGACGGTGTTGATCGAAGGTATCCGACGGGTCGAGGCCGCCAGTCAAGCCGACGCCGACGAGAGCCTCGCCCTGCTACAGGTCGACGTCAGCCAGACCGCCGCCGAGGTATCCGTGCGGACAACCCAACCCCAGGACACTCAGAACCGAAATTTCGTCGTTGAATACGAGATAACGCTTCCTGCCGGTCTCTCCGTGCTGATTACCAACGTCAACGGGAACGTCACAGTGACTGGTGTGGCGAATACGGTTCTCGTCGTCAATACGAACGGCAACGTCGTGCTCGAGGAGATCACGGCGAGTGCGGACGTCGATCTCGTGAACGGCAACATCGACGCGCGGGTGACACCACCGGCTGCGGGGTTCGTCACGCTCGGCAGTGTCAATGGCAACGTGACGCTCGACGTGCCGATCGACGTATCCGCGGAACTCTCCATGACGCTCACCAACGGAACGCTTTCCGTCTTCAACCTCGATGTACAGAATCAAACGAGTTCGTCGAGGAACCTGACCGGAACGCTTGGAGCGGGAAACGGTGAGATCGTGCTGACCACAACCAACGGCAACCTGTCGATCACCGGTTTCTGACACGCTGGCTCATCTCGCCCGACGCGACGGAGCATCGTCCCCAAGGGATCGAAGCGCAGGCGCTGTCGCCGGGGAGCGATTTGTCTCCTAATTGGACCCTTGGCCGCCTTTGATGAGCCGCATGAACTCGGTATGATCGGGGACGATACGCAGACACTCCTCCAGATCGACCTCGCGTTGCATGTACAGCGTGTATAGCGCGTCGTTCAAGGTTTGCATCCCGTGTTTTTTCCCTGCCTGCATCGCGGAATACACCTGGTGGACCTTCTCTTCACGAATGAGCGTACGAATCGCGGGCGTGGCTATCAGCACTTCGACGGCGCAGACGCGGCCTTTCCCCTGAGCCCGCGGAAGGAGCGTCTGAGTGACCACTCCTTCCAGTACGGATGCCAACTGTGTTCGTACTTGGGATTGCTGCGCTGGCGGAAAGAAGTCGATGATCTGATTGATGGTGTCGGGTGCCGAGTGAGTGTGCAGCGCGGCGAACGCGAGGTGACCGGTTTTGGCGATGTTCAGCGCGGCCTGCATCGTCTCGAGGTCGCGCATCTCCCCAATCAACACGACATCCGGGTCCTGACGCATGGCAAATTTCAGGGCGCTGGCGAACGACTTCGTATCCGATCCGACTTCACGTTGATTGACGATACAGCGTTTGTGCTCGTGCACGAACTCGATCGGGTCCTCAACCGTGATGATGTGGCCTTTCCGTTCGCTATTGATTTTGTCGATGAGGGCCGCGAGCGTGGTCGATTTTCCCGCCCCGGTCGGGCCCGTCACCAGCACGAGCCCCCGCGGCCGCCGCGATAGCTTTTCGAGCACCGGGGGGAGCCCCAACTCCGAAAGCGGCGTCACCTCGAGCGGAATCTTCCTGATAGCGAGCGAGACGCAGCCACGTTGCCGGAAGCAATTGCCTCGGAACCGAGCAAGCCCCTGGATGCCGAACGAAAAGTCGAGTTCGTCTGATGTCTCGAATCGCTTCTTCTGGTTTTCCGTAAGAATCGAATACGTGAGCGGAAGGGTATCGTCGGCCCCAAGCACTTTGCCGGACGCACCGGGGAGGATCTCCCCATCGACCCGGAACATGGGGCGGGAACCGGCGGTGATGTGGAGGTCGGAAGCGTCGCGCCGGATCATTTCCTCCAGCAACGTCCTCATCGAGGTCGACTCACCTTGCGCTTCGTACCCGCGAGTCGGCTCACCTAGCATCACATGCTCCAGTCAGGAGTCGCGTTCCAAGAGGCTTTCCCAGCACCGCCATTGCTCGCGGAACGGGATGGATCAGGTCTTCGAACCGAGCCACGGCGTAGAGGCCGTCAGCGGACGAACGTGTACGTGTACTTCAACAGCAGTGCGCGGTTCTGCGATCTTGGCAACCGCGGGATCGCCAAGGGATCGCGATCGATGTTCAGCGCATCGTCAAAAACCAGCCACAAGTCGTGGCCTTCACGGAAGTGATACCTCAAACGGGCGTTGACGCTCGCGAGATCGCGTGTGCTGTTGTACTGAACGAAAGCGGTGACCGAAAAGTGAATGTCGAGCGCGGCCTGAACGCGAAGACGAAGCAGGTGCGCGTCCAGATCCAGGTCGCGATCGGAGAACCGGATGAGGTTCAGTATGTATTCTCCGCCGAGTTCCAGATGACGGGACACGTTCCAGGTTGGGCCGGTCTCGAACCCCACGCGCCACCCGTCGTAAAAGCTCCCGGCCGACACGGTCACACTCGGCCGAATCCGCGCGGCCCGAGACGCCATGAATCGCACCTGGCCTTCGTGAAACCAATAGTCCCCCGGTACGATGGGGGCGCCCCCGGAGATCTCAAACGAATCTCGCACGCTCTCATAGCTGTTTACTGACGAGATCTCCAGCTCAGCACCATTCTTGAACTCGATCTCGACCGTGGGTTCAATCGAGCCGGATTCGACGGTCCGGTCGGCGTTTCGCAGGTATCCCGACCCGCTGTTGGCGATCGCGAGCGAGCGAAACGGACTCGTGGCGCCGAAGAACCACTGGTATTGAATCTCGTTTAGGAGAAACGAGAAATCTTCGCGAAGCGAAAAGCCGAGTCCCGGGTCGTACGCCCTGCCCGAACGCACGTACTCGGTGGCGTAACTGAATCCGATCTCATTTCGACGTTCCCATCGAGCTAACACCCTGCTCCGATCGACCAGGTTGACACCGCCGCTCTCGTTCTTGTCGAACGTCTGCGCCAGTTTGATGGTGATGTATTCATCACCAAACGGTCGAACGATCCCGTCTGCGCCCACGGCCACGTTGTAGCTCCCATCGTCACCGACTCTCGTCGTCGCAATGGCGCCGATATTGGAAAAGCTGTTGATCACCTGCCGACGCAGCCGGAGGACGCCGAAGTTCTCGGACGGAAGGCCGTCGCTGGCGGCCGTCTGCATATTGAGCAGGCCAAAATCCATGCTGCCCGCCCGCCCGACCATCCTGGCGCCCCCGAGTATACGGATCGGCTCACCTTCACTCAGGCCGATACGGCGGCTGTGAAACAGCCGGCTTTGGCCCCCGGTGTTGAACGCAAAGGTACTCGAACGTTCCTGAAAAAACTGGCGCTTCTCGGGAAAAAACAACGAGAACCGGGTGAGATTGACCTGCTGGTCATCGGCTTCGACCTGCGCAAAATCGGTGTTGACCGTCACGTCGATGTTGAGATTGGACGACGGGCTGTACCGGACGTCGATGCCAGCCTCGTTGGTTCGATCGTTGTCAAATCGATAGGCCGCGACCAGCGTGTCCTCGATCGCGGCTCGGCTGACACCACCGAGCAGGTACGGCGTGACATAGACGGGCTTTCGGCTGTAGACACCCTCGAGCGTCACACGCTGCGCTTGCGACGGTTTGGCAAATCCCATTCCCCAGTTCGGTGGAATGGCCGGAAACAGCTGTCGCTCGTTTTTTCTCGCGATGAACCGGTACACGATCATCCCCATCTCAACGTGCCCATTGTCATCTTGGAATCCCAAACTGGAAAACGGTACACGCAGCTCGGCGAACCAACCCTCCGGCCCGAGCGCCGTCGCAACGTCCCAGAACGTATTCCAATTGGAGTTCATCGTCGTGCCGCTCGAGAAATCGGCGCCGCTGGAAAACTCGGCATCGTTGGCCACCGCCCGATCCGAACGAGCCCCGGACGGCGTTGTCGAGAACCACACCGCGGTTTCGTGGTCGTTGTACGTATCGAGCACGATGGCAATCAGGTCGTCGCCGCTATACCGATCCCGGTAAAGCGTGTTGGCTCTGATGCCCTTGGTGTCCGAGTCGTACATGCGGCCCGCGAGGTACAGGTACTCGTCGTCATACGCAACCAGGATGTCCGTGCGTTCGGTGAGCGGACCCTGGAACGTCGGTGAATACGCGGTGAGCGGCAGCGGTTTCACGTCCTCCCAGGCGGGCTCGTTGGGAATCCCATCCATCACGACCGGGCCCGTGAGCCGGGTCAACGGCATGGGATCCGCCGATTGCGCCACCAAGCCTCCGGCCCCTAGCAGGCTCAGCCATGCCAACAGGAGGGAAGCCCGCGCGGCTCCGGCGGAGGGCGCACCGGTCCGGCCCCTGGCTTCAAGCCGGGAAGATCTACAAACGTTCCACATTGGCGAGAAATGAAACCACCAAGGTCTGCCTCGAACAAGGGGGTATTGCCGCTGCCGCCGAGATGCGAAGTCAAAGCCAACGGCTCAGCGCAATAACGTCGCCCTGCGTATTTTCAAACGAGACGTGACGGACCAGGAACCTCAAACTCCGTTTCCCGACCGACAGATGAAAACGGTGACGCTGTTACGAGCCGCGCTACTCGGGCTCTTCGTCCTTGGAACGGTTGGTGTCGGTCTCGAGCTGCTCTTGATCGAGCACTTCGAGTCGACCTGGCAGCTGGTCCCGTTGATTCTGATGGGGACGAGTCTGCTTGCCGTCCTCTATCTGCTAATCTTCCGGAACAGCACCGCCCTCAGGGTGTTCCAGACGGTCATGGGATTGTTTGTGATGAGCGGGCTCGTCGGGCTATGGCTGCATTACCAGGGGAACGCCGAATTCGAAGTGGAGATGTACCCGTCTTTGACGGGGCTGGAGCTTTTTTGGGAAGCGATCCGCGGCGCCACACCCGTGCTCGGTCCCGGCACGATGGTCGAATTGGGCCTGCTGGGGTTGGCGTATACGTACCGCCATCCCATTGCTGTAGGAACACGCACCCACGCGTCAACAGAGGAGTGAGCGAGATGAGCCGGACAGTCCAACGAAGTCGAGTTGCAGCGGTTGTGACGATCGCGCTGCTGGGAGCCACGGGAATTGCGGGCGCGCAAGTCGGGAAGAACACGAGTGTGCTGAATCCCAATATCGCTGGCGCGGACGAGCTTCGGGCGATCCCGCATCTCACCGAACCCCTCGTCCGCCAGATCATCGAGGAGCGTCCGTTTCTCGCAATGTCCGATCTCAACAAGGTGCTTGGCGCATCCCTCACGGCGGATCAACTCGGCGACGTGTACCGCCGTCTCTTTGTGCCGCTCAACCTGAATACCGCTCCGGCTGACGAGATCCTGCTGATCCCCGGTGTCGGACCGCGCATGCTGCACGAATTCGAAGAATACAGACCTTACCGAGCCTTGGCGCAGTTCCGTCGGGAAATCGGCAAGTACGTGAACGACGAGGAGCTTGCCCGCCTGGAACAATACGTCTTCGTTCCCATCAACCTCAATACGGCGAGCGACGAGGACATCCTCAGTATTCCTGGCTTAGGCCCCAGGATGTTGCATGAATTCAAGGAATACCGACCGTACGTGAGCATCGAGCAGTTCCGCCGTGAAATCGGAAAGTACGTGAGTGAAAAAGAGGTCGCACGATTTGAGCGCTACGTGACCCTGAACTGAGTCTCGATCTCCGTCACGCGGTCGGAGCGGCAACATCAGGCAGTCCCGTCCCAAGCCGTCACGGCATGTTGTCCGACCACTCGCAAGTGCGCCGCTTGTGGCTGATGGAGGCGTGCCACCAATCGTCGTGTAACTCGCGAGTGAATCTGCGGAACGCTCTTGCCGTTCCAGGTTCCGCGACGCTTTCTTTCGTATCCTCGTTACAACCTGAGGAGCGTGATGCTCGAAAAGGTGTTTTGGTGCGGTGCCGCCGCCCTTCTCACGATCGCTCAGCCGGCGGATCTCAAAGGCCAATACGACGTTCTCATCGAGAACGGCCGCGTATTGGACGGATCGGGCAATCCGTGGCGATTGGCAGACATCGCCATCACCGCCGACCGCATTGTCGCCGTGGGTCGGCTCGGGCAAGCAACGGCGCGCCGGGTGATCGACGCGGCGGGGCTCTACGTCGCACCGGGCTTCATTGACGTCCATTCTCATGCCGGCCCGGGACTCGCGACATCCGAACTCAGTCACGCGCGACCTCAACTCGCACAGGGCGTCACGACCGTGTTCGTGAACCCCGACGGCGGGGGACCGACGGACCTCTTCGGCCAGCGGAGCCGTCTTCTCGAGCATGGACTCGGACTCAACGTGGCGTTGCTCGTGCCGCACGGATCTGTGCGACGCGACATCGTTGGGATGGCCGATCGCGCCCCCACCGACGAAGAGCTGCGCACGATGGCGGAGCTGGTCCAACGCGGAATGGAGGCAGGTGCGTACGGACTGTCCAGCGGTCTCTACTACGCACCCGGTAGTTATTCGGCAACACCCGAAGTCGTCGCGTTGGCCAGGGTGGCCGCCCGGTACGGCGGTGTGTACATCAGCCACATTCGAGATGAAGCTGACTATACGATCGGCGTGGTGGCAGCGGTTGACGAAGTGATCGACATCGCGCGCGACGCCGACATCACCGGAGTCGTCACGCACATCAAGGCGTTGGGTCCTCGCGTCTGGGGCTTTGGGCCGGCGTTGGCGCATCGAATCCAACGAGCCCGGGACCAGGGACTGCGTATCTACGCCGACCAATATCCTTATGAAGCGTCCGGCACGAGCATCTCCGGCGCGTTGACGCCGCGCTGGGCGCAGGTGGGTGGAAACGACTCGCTCATGGCGCGGCTGCGGGACCCGGAACAGCGGGCGCGCATCCGTGAGGCTGTCATCGAGAACTTGGATCGCCGCGGCGGCGCGGGGCGCCTCCAGTTCCAACGTCATCGGGCGGACCCCTCCATCGAGGGCCGAACGATGCTCGAGGTCGCAGAGGAGCGCGGACGACACCCGGCCGATCTAACGCTGGATTTGATGGAAGCCGGCGGAGCCGGTCTGGTTTCGTTCAACATGGACGATAGAGATTTGTTGGAGCTGATGCGACAACCGTGGACCATGACGTCGTCCGACGGCGGTCTCGTGCCGTTTGGCGAAGGGGTACCGCATCCGCGTTACTACGGCCCGTTCCCCCGAAAAATCCGTCTCTACGTCCAAGAGCGAGGCGTACTGTCACTTTCCGATGCCATCCGGACGATGACGTCTCTTCCTGCGTCGGTCATGGGGATGGATGATCGCGGCGTGCTCCGGGCCGGTGCAATCGCCGATGTCGTCGTGCTTGACCTGGAGCGGTTTCGGGACAAGGCCACGTACGCC
>JBFIZG010000069.1:0-11805 GCA_041604955.1 Gemmatimonadales bacterium
GGCGGTCGTCGTTTTGGCCGGAGTTCTGGTGCTGGTTGCGCTGGAGATCGGCGTCAGGGTGCTCGCTCCGCAGGACCTCATCTCCGATGTCATGGAATTGGGTGGACCCGTGTGCCATCAGCTCGAGCCAGGGGTTCAAGGTGTCCAACGCTCATCCGAATACGCCGTGGACATTCGTATCAACGAGCAGGGATTGCGGGACCATTACCACCCGTACCGCAAACGAGGCGACGTCTTTCGCATTCTGATGCTCGGTGATTCGCATACCTTCGGATGGGGCGTCGCAATGGAGGAGGCCTTCCCCCAGGTACTCGAAGGCTCGCTCAACGCGAGCGGCGCCGGCGGTACCGCGTACGAAGTGATCAACGCCGGGACTATCGGATTCGGTACCGGACACCAGTACCAGTATCTGACCACGTACGGCGTACAGTTCGAGCCCGACCTTGTCGTGATGGTCGTGGATTTCGTACATGACGTGATTGCAAATAACGAGCGCTACACGATCCGAGAAGGAAAACCGGTTCGCAACTCGCGGACGTGTGTCTTCGAGGCGTCTCGCTCGGTTACGTGGTTTGTGCCGTTCGCCGGTGCTTTACGGGGACACTCGCATGCGTTTCGGTTCTTTGGCACGCGCGCCGTGGACGTAATTCGGCATGTGATGGGCAGGGGCACGGCGGTCGCCGAAGGCCGCGCCACTGATATGGACCTCGGCACCACGCAGGGGATTGTCGTGGCGACCCGGGACGCACTGCGGGAACGCATGACGGAGTTCGCCGTGGTCATCTTACCCGAGTTCCGGCAGTACGACGAGGAACAGCTGCACGCGTTCGAGCATTTCTTGCGAGACAACGGTATCGCGTATGTCTCTTTGGGTGTGGTGGCCGGACGGGACTTCTTCCCGTCGGAACTGACGTTTGCCAGGAGTCCGCACTTCAATGCCGTGGGCCACCAGTTTCTGGCGGCGGAAACGGAGGAGTTTCTCGAGGCCAGCGGGAAGCTCGACCGCCTCAGGTCATCGTCGTCTTCAGGTAGTCCGCCAAGCGAAGCGCGAGTGCCACGACGGTAAGAGCGGGGTTTGCAAACCCGCCAGTGGGAAAAACCGATCCGTCACCGACATAGAGATTCGACACCGTGTGGACCCGCCCCCGCGCATCGACGACACCGGTCGTCGGGCTCTCACTCATCCGCGCGGTTCCCAAATGGTGGTGGCCACCGCGGACCGGACCGAAGTCGTCGTCGCTCGAAGCCAACCAGGGTTCCATCTCGACACGGCCGATCCCCGCGCCCTCCAACTCGCGGCCGAGAATGTCCTGAGATCGGCGCGCAGAGTCTTTGTCGAGCGCGCTCAACCGCCAGTCGAGGCGGACACGCGGAATGTCCAGTTGGTCGCGTTCCGGAGACAAGGTGACGCGGCTGTCGGGGTTGGGTGCGGCTTCGGACTGGGTGTACACTTCGAGTTCTCTGGGACGACGGATCAACTCTTCGTACGTCGCGCGAACCACGTCACCCGGATTCGACAGCACATTCTTGATCTGCGTGCCGAGCCCGTCGGGCAGGCGGCGGTGACGGATCTGACCCGCGATCTTCCGAAGCGAGCGCATGTTGGAGACGATGAGCTTGAGTGACGTATAGACCTGGGAGTCGGAAGCGACGCTCCCGCTCACGGGATTCAAATGGGCGCTGTAGTTCAGCAGTCTGTGTTCTCGCTGGATGTGCTCGCGTATGGCGAACGCACACTTGATCCCCTGCGAGGGCCGCCGGAGCTGAAGCCGCGCCCACGCCCCGGTCAGTCCGCGATCGATGGCGGCAATTGCCCGACGTCCGGTGGAGCGGTCCGCCAAGATGACGCGTCCGGTGACGACGTGTGGGTGCTCCATGAAGTAGCGGCCGACCAGATCCCGCTCGTTCCCAAGCCCGGGTGACATGACGCGATTGGACACGAGCATCAGTCGCGCCGTTTCGATGGCCCCAGCCGTAAGAACCACGGTTTTGGCAGCGACGCGGAACGCGTTGCCTGTGAGACACTTGATTCTGAGCGCGGTCACCTGTCGGCCGGCGTCGTTCGTCTCCAGTTCCACTACGTTGGCGTTCAGGTACGTGTGGACGTTGGGTGCGCGTTCCAGGTCCTGTCGGTAGACGAGACCGAACTTTGTTGGCGGGCTACCATGCCACAGAATCGTCCCGACGGTCCCGTTCAACAGCGACGGCTGGTAGATCGGTGGAATGGCACTTCCCCATTCGTTCGGATCGAAACCCTTCGACGGCAGCTCGCAGACCTGTCGCGCCCGTTCGTAGTACGGCTCGATCTCCGATCGCTGGACCGGCCAGCCGCTGTGGGGGACCCACGGACGGTGCTCGAAATCGATGGGATCGAGGGCGCGGCACCATCCGGCCCAGCGGTTGGTTGAGCCACCGAACAACCGAAATCGGGTTTCGTCCAACTCGAAGTAGGGGAGTCCTATGTTCTCTCCGCGATAGAGTGACTGGGTTTCGTCGTCGGCGGTGAAACCGCCTGCTTCCAGGAGGCAGACGTCGATGGACGTTCCGGCGAGTTCTCGGGCGAGCGTAATGCCCGCCGCCCCTGCGCCGACGATCGCGACGTCGCAATCGAGCGTGGTGTTCGCCGGGAGATTCCGGGCGTCAGTGATCACTTCGAGATTTCGGTCTGGGCCGTCACGGCGAGTTCGTGCTGCGGGCCGTCGGTCGTTCGGTCGATCCACGCACCGAACCACAGCTCCAGCATGAGCAGGGCCCAGATCTCGTGGGGACGACTCCGCGATCCATTGTAGTGGTCGTCGAGCAAACTCCGAACACGCGTCGGTCGAAACAACCCCCGGGACGCCATCGTGTCCGACAGCAGGACGTCGTGAATCATCTCTCGTAAATCGTCGATCACTCCCCGGAGCGGCATGGGGAATCCTCGCTTCGGGCCGTAGAGTATTCGGCGTGGCAACCGATCCTCCATTGCCGCACGCAACAGTGACTTGGTGCGGATACCCGTCATCTTTTGGGATGCCGGGATCGACGCGGCAAACGTCATGAACTCCTGGTCGAGAAACGGCGACCGGCCTTCCAGCCCGTGCGCCATGGTTGCCACGTCGATTCGGACGAGGAGATCGTCGGGGAGAAACGTGTGGATGTCCGCCCGCGCTGCGCAGTCCTCGGGAGACGCTCCATTCGAAAACCAACGGTCGAGCAGGGCCGTAGACCGCCCCTCGAGCTCGGGCTTCATCGTGTCGGCGTACAGTTCCGCTTTCAGGTCGTCCGAGAAATAGGTGACCCAACTGCCGTACCGCGCGGCGCGGCTTTGGTCAGCAGCCAGCATGAAGCGTCTGAGCTGAACGGGAAACCCGCGGGTGGCGTTCTCGAGCGGCAACAGGCGGCCGGCCGCAGCGACCTTCTTCCGCACGGCCAACGGGAGCTTATCAAGCCACGCGCCGATGCGAGCGCCTGCATGCCGTCGGTATCCAAAAAAATTCTCGTCACCTCCATCGCCGTTCAAGGCAACCGTGACGTGCTGTCGCGTAATCTCAGAGAGATAATAGCTCGGAATAGCCACCGGGTCCGCAAACGGTTCACCGTAATGCCAGACGATCTTCGGCAGCACGTCCGCTACCTTTGGTGTGACGACGAAATCCGAGTGGTCCGTGCCGTACCGCTCAGCAATGAGGCGGGCGTCGGCCCGTTCGTCCGCGCTTGCTTCGGAAAACCCGACCGTGAACGTCCGAATTCTTCCCTCGGCGACGCGGGCCATCGACGCCACGACCGATCCCGAGTCTACGCCGCCGGAGAGAAACGCGCCAACCGGCACATCGGCGAGGAGTCGGACGCGAACGGCTTCGTCGAGGCGCTCGATGAGTTCTTCTCTGATGTCACGTAGCGACCGAACCGACGTCTGCGGGGGATGCGGTAGCGACCAGTACTGTTCGGTGTGGGTCGATCCGTCCGCGCGAACGATCATGTAGTGCGCAGGCTTCAACGCGTAAATGCCCGCGAACGCCGTCATCGCGTCGGGGACGTATCGAAAACTCAGGTAGTGATGGATTGCTTCGTAGTTCGGGATTCGCTCGGTCTCCGGCCACGCGAGGATCGCCTTGATTTCGGAGCCGAACACCAACCGGTTGCGGACCCACCCATAGTAAAGAGGTTTTTTTCCGACACGGTCCCGTGCCAGGAACAACTCTCGACGCCGCGCGTCCCAGAGTACGAATGCGAACATTCCCCGCAGCCGCTCCAGCACCCCGACACCCCACTGGCGGTATCCGAGTAAGATCACTTCGGTATCGCTTCGGCTGGCGAAGCGATGTCCGAGGGCTGTCAATTCAGCGCGGAGTGCCGGGAAGTTGTAAATCTCGCCGTTGAACACGATGTGCAGGTCGCCGTCGTCAGTGCTCATTGGCTGATGACCGGCCGCGGACAAATCGATGATGGAGAGCCGTGTGTGGCCCAACCCAACGCTCTCGTCACTCCACACGCCGCTCGCGTCCGGACCGCGGTGCCGAAGCGTCGCTGCCATTCGAGTCAGACGTTCTCTGAGCGTCGCTTCATCCGGAAGACCGGATGGCGACCAGATTCCCGTAATGCCGCACATGGATATCTAGATCGTCCAAATGGCGAGGGATTTCTGTGATTTGGGCATCCGTAGCCTGGTGCACGTGAGGTCGATCGCGACGGCTGCCGTCGAGGATGGATTGGGTGGCTGCAAAAACTGCGCCCAGGTTGAGTCGCCCACTATGCGGTAACGGCAGGGTGTGGGGTATCCGTTGCGAGTCGCTTCTCTGGATGTGGTTTGGGTGACTACTGAATTGTCGCGCCCCGGCGCCCCACGAGCCAGCCGGGTCAGCCCGCAAGAAGTGCTGCCTAGGGTTTGGCCTCGACTCGAAGCACGGTGTGTTCTTTCAACCCAGCCGGCGTCGTCACAATGCCATCCCGGAATCGAACGGAGTCAACCGCCAAAAGATCGACGTTTTCGCAACTCCGTTCTTCGGTGATGACTGGAGCCTCCGAGCCGGACACGGATGCCAGGGTCGCCATCGCACAGTATACCATACGATCTTGGGCCCAATAGGCGATACGGATTCGCTTGCTCCCACCCACCGCCAGCCCGATGGAGTCGGTGACCGTCAGGCTGTCGACGACCACTGTGCGCGGAGTGGACCCGGCTCCGTCGCGGTCGGCGCTATCGGCAGCCGTACAGCCAATGGCGAGGGACATCGCTCCGACCATCCATTTCATGGGTTCCGTGCCGTTCTCCGTCGAAGCGATAAACAGTCTACCCACTGGACGGGGACAATATACGGAATAGTGCCCGCGGCGCTACCGATGCCATTGGGCTATCGGCTCGGGTCCGACGCGACCTCCGCGCCGTTCCTATTATAGTATGTCATCACAGGGCCACCGGGTGCAGCCCGCAGGGCCCCGTTGGCTCGTCATGACGGTAAGAATGGGGCATGAACGACAGATCGCCGCTCGAGGTCGAGAGTACCCTGATCATCAGCTCCAACGATCCGGAGGACGTAACCGATCGGGTTGCAGGCCTCACCTCGGTCGCCGGGTTCGTGCTGCGGCACAGACATCCGCTCTCTATCGTCGACACGTATGTGGATCTTTCGGGGCGCAAACTCGGTCGATCCGGGAGCGGGTTGCGGTTGCGGTGTTTCGACGATCGGGCGTTGGTGACCTTCAAGGGCCCGACTCGGGAAGTGGATGGAGCAAGGGCCCGCGAAGAATTCGAAGACGATTGGTCGGCGGATGCACTCGAGGCTGTACTCGCACGAGTCCGCGACCTTGGTGTTGAGATCAGTCCCACACCGTTCGATGGGACCCTAGAGCCCGCGGACGTACTCGAGAACCTCGGATTCGCGACTGTTCAGCGGCGGCAACTCATGCGCCGCCCCAGAGATGTGCTCGAGGACCTGCACGGCGTCGTGCTCGCCGAACTCGTCGTCGACGTTGTCACGTATCGTGTCGGGGATCGCGGAATCAGGCACCACGAGATCGAAGTCGAAGTCAAGTCGGAGGGTGGTGAGACGGCCATGTGGCGAGTCACACAGGCCATCATCGACATGTGTGGTGCCCGCGTGAGACCGTGGCCGCATGGAAAATTCACGACGGGGAGGGCGGTCGCAGCGCTGCTCGCGAGCGGCAAGCTCGATGGCGCGATCGACAACGGCGGCCGGCTCCAGCCCGGAGCGTACGACCTCATCGCCGAATGGCTCAGCTCCGAATGACCTCGGCCAATCGGGTCCGTCGATGCCGCAACTGCGCTGCAGCGCCAAAGGGCAGCGCGATCAGCGTCATGACCGCCGCCGCGAGCGTGCCGAGAATGACGGCGACGCCGAAGCGCTGCGATGGCGGAAACGTCGAGAGACTGAAGATGCCAAATCCCGCGCAGATGATCACGGCCGCCGAGAGTATCGGCCGCCAGAGTTGTCGCCGTGCCTCGACCCACGCGCTCCAGTTATCGGCCGCTCCAGCGGCGAGTCGGCGGGCGCGGACGACCAGATGAATCATCGAGTCGACTCCCATGGCGAGTGCCACGTTTGCGGCCGGCGATGAGACGATGTCGATCGCCGCACCCGCGTGGCCCATGACGCCGATGACGAACAGAGGGATACCCGCGAGACACGAGACCATCGCCAGGGCGACGCGTTTTGACCGCGCGACGACGAAGGCGATGACCACGAATAGCGTGATGAGGCCACCTAGTCCCAGCTTCAAGCTCGACGAAATCAAACGGCCGAGTTGGGCCTGCAGCTCGAACTGCCCGCCGATGAGTACGACGTTCAGACCGCTCGACCGAACATACTCATCGATACGGTCGACCGCGGCCTCCCGAGATCCGGTTCGGTTTGATTCACGCATTCTGATGAAAAAGAGTCCTTGTGTCCGGTCTGACGTGACGAAGCTCAGGGCGATCCGGTTGAACATTGGGCTTCCCAGCACATCGAGGAGTTGGCTCCAGTTCAAGAGACCGGCGAGCGGCGCGTTCTTCGCGTGTGCCAGCAGCACCGCGGGTGACAGCGTGACTCCGATATCGGGGTCGGCCTCCAGCAATTCTTGAAGCGCCCACATCTTGCGGTTTGCGGCATCGGTATCGAGCCTCCCGCCGTCCCTGTCTTCGACCACCACATTCAATGGGCTGCTTCCGCCATCGTGGTCGATGAGTTCGAGTCCGTCTCGGAGCTCGGTGCCTCTTGCGAAATAGGAGAGGAGGCTCGGGTCCGTTTCGATCCGCGGAACACCCAGCGCCGCGAGCAGCACGATGGCGGCGATCGCAAACAGCCAACGCCTGGGATGGCGCACCGGCAAGCGTGACGCAAAGAAGTCTTCTCGCGCATCAGGTCGTGCATCGGGCGACGTAGCCGCCAGGCGAAGAAATGCCGGGAATATCGTGTATGCTACAACGAGCGCGGTGATCGTTCCGATGGCTCCAACCATGCCGAGTTCCCTGAGGGGTTTGGCGGACGCCAATTGGAGACTGAGGAACCCAAGCAGGGTCGTGAGCATACACCAAAACGACGGCCACAACGTCATCCCGAGCGCAGTGGCAACCGAATCAGTTGTGTCAACATTCTGACACGCCCTGCGCCAGTTTTCGGTCAGGAACACGGTGTGTGAGAGCGTCAGCACGAAGACGATGACGGCGATGTTGGCTGTGAGCAGACCGATTGACATGCCGAGGAGCTGTGTGATGATCAGGGTCGCGCTGCAGGCCGCGACACAGGCCGCGAGCATACCCGCCATGACGTGCGACCGCCGGTACACGATTCCCACGAGTACGCCGAACACCACGAACGCCGCTGAGCTGAACACGATCAGGTCGCGCAGGAGACTCCGTCGAATGAGTTCGATGACGACGGGGACGCCGGAGAGTTCGAGAGCGAGTGGAGCTCGATCGAAGCGTCTGACCACGGATTCGATGCGCGGGACGAGGATTCGAGGATCCGTCGTGTCGGTCTGCACGATGAGGTTGCTGGCGTCTCCGTTCGGCGTCAGCAACAGCCGTCGCCACAGCGGGCTATTGGCCGCGTCGTCGGTCGCGATGCTGTTTGCGCTGAGTACCCCCTCGGTGCCGCGCACGGCATCGGACAGCTCCCGGATCGCCGCCCGGTAGTCTGGAGCGGCGACGTCTCCACCGGCTCTGATGATGATCTGCGCCGCCGACGGGAATCGGTTACTGATGGCTTCAGTTGCGCGGAACTGTGGGTCGTCGGCGGAAAAAAAGAAGTCCGGTTCGACTCGTGGCGCCAGATCGACCCAGGCGATCACGATCGCCACGCCGAGGATTGCCGCCGCCGCCGCGACTGCTGCTGGTATGCCGCTTCGCACTACGCCGCCGTCTTTCATGGGCTGTTGGATTCGGAATGGGAGAGGCAAACCAAGATAACGCTTTGCGTGTCAGGCGGGAGAGCCGGAGTCGTCAGATGGTGACTGCGCGAATTGGCGACTGAAACGAACGCATTGCGCCCTCGCCGACAACCGGGGAAGAGAGTTGGGCTAGTGAGGGAGAGGGGAGCGGCGGAGCGCCACCGGGGCACGGACGAGGCCGGCCCCGATGGCGCGGACGAGAGAGGTCAGGCGCTGATCGTCCAGACGTGCGCCGACTCGTTTTCTTCCTTCGTCGCTTCCTGTTCTTCTTTCGCTTCGGGCTTTTTGGTCGCGGGCGGCATGTCCGGCTTCGCCATCCGAATGTGGCCGTTCACCTTGCCACCCTCTTGCACCACGATCTGTGGCGTCACGATGTCTCCGTCAATGAGCGAGTCGGTTTGCACTTCGACTCGTTCTTGCGCGTAGATGCCGCCATGTACCTTGCCGCCCACGACGGCCTGCCGGGTGTGGACATCGCCGTTCACGACACCGCTTTCGGCAATCAGGACCTGGCCGACACTCCGAACGCTACCTTCGACCTTGCCCTCAATGCGAACGATGCCGTCTGCCTCCAGTTCGCCGGTGATCCGCATTCCCTCGCCGACAATGGACAGGTTGCCGTCCGAGTTGTCTCGCGACTGTTTTGCGGTCCGATCAGTGCCGTTTCCGGCCCGGGAAAACATTGCCATCAGTTCGAATTCCTCCGCTCGGATGTGTCCGGGATCGTGAGCACGCGGCGCCGGGCGCAACGTGCAGTCGTGCTAACCTATGCCGGCGATGAGTCCGAGCCCGTGATCCCCGTCACGGGCGGACCGAGTGTATCAGTCAACGTCCGTCCCTGCCTATTTCATCGGACGGAGCGCAAAATCAGATGACGACCTCGCCACGCGGGCGCTGTCTGCACGATCGCCCAGATCCCGCACGAGCTGATCCACATCCAGCCGATGTCTCCGCAGCATCGTGGTAACCGCCGCGAGAATGTGCGGCGGGACCTCCCGCGTTCCACGCTGATATCGCGACAGCGAGGCCGGTGTCACCTCGAGCTGCCGAGCGACGTTGCTCAGAGAAATGGGTAGGAGCGCGATCGCACGCTGAAAGAGTCGCTGACGGCGTGCCGCCTCCCTGTTCAGCTTGGTTACCATTACGCAAATAATATCTTACATAATGTAAATAGATCTTTACACATCGTTGTCTCTTACCTGCCCCAGAGCGCTAGTGGACCGGTCACGCTAGACCGGTTGCCTGCTGGGGGGGTGGTAATAAACAGGTCCAACCGGGTGTTCGCTAGACCCGAGCGCGTTTCACCGAGGCTGGGTGAGCGGCCGGCCGATCGTCGCGAAACCGGTTTTACCCACCACTCGTAGCGAGTGTGGGGCATGAGAGCGTTGAATGCTCCAGCGTGTCGCTGGAGTCACTGTCTTACGAGAGTCTCGGAACGCGGAGACGGTCAGGGGACGCCATGGAAGTATTGTTGGAGTGGGTACGCCGAATTATCCGCATTGGAGTGCTCGCGTTCCTGAGCAAGCTTGGGTTCAAAACGCTCCTCGGAGTGGTGGCGGCGTTCGCGGCGCTCGTCGCGCTCGTCGTCGTACTCCTTCTGCTGCTGCTCCGATTCATGTTCTGACGGTTGCGTGCCCGCGCGTGTGCCGATCAGGGGCGTTCGCTACGTTTGGTGATTCGCCTACCCCGTGTTTCGCATTCCCGCTGCCACGCCGTTCACCGTCACCAGCAGCGCGTTCAAGAGGTCGGCGTCCTCGGGGTGTTTTCTAAGGCGGCAGAGAATCTCCGCTTGCACCAAGTTGATGGGATCGACGTATGGATTTCGTACGTCGATGGATCTTCTCAAGACCGGGTTGTCGGCGAGCAACTCGTCGTGACCGGTGATGGCGAGCACCGCGCGGATGGTCGTGGCGAGTTGCGCTCGCAGAAACGCGCCGACCGGTCTCAGCGGTTCCGGCACCAGTCGAACATCGTATCTGGCGGCGATGCCCGGCGACGACTTTGCCAGGACCATCTCGATCAAGTCGAGCGTCGATCGGAAGAACGGCCACTCCCGGTACATGCGAACGAGTTCTTCTTTGCCTCTGCCTGCGATGGCCGCGTCGAGCGCTTCGCCCACGCCCAGCCATGCCGGAAGCATGAGACGCGTCTGGGTCCACGCAAAGACCCACGGAATGGCGCGAAGCGAGCGGACACCGGTGCCGCCGCGCCGCCGGGCAGGCCGACTCCCGATCTTCAGTTCACCCAGTTCTACCTCCGGAGTTGCCGTCCGGAAGTATTGCAGAAAGTCCGGCGACTCATAGACGGTCTTTCGGTATGCCGCACGCGATACATCAGCGAGATCCTGCATTCGGCGACGCCATGCTTCCGACGGTGGCGCTGACGGACGGAGAGAGCTCGACAGCGTGGCGGTGGTGTACAGCTCCAACGTGCGGACCGCGATTTCGGATAACCCAAACTTCGCGTTGATCATTTCGCCCTGCTCGGTGACGCGGAGCGTACCTTGCACGGAACCGGGTGGCTGCGATTGAATGGCGAGATGCGTCGGTCCGCCGCCTCGGCCGACAGTTCCGCCACGACCGTGAAACAGCGTGACGTGGATTCCTGCATTCTGGCATGCGGAGACAATCCGCTCTTGCGCGGTGTAGAGTTCCCACGCCGCGGCGAGGCGACCGCCGTCCTTTGCGGAATCCGAGTAGCCAATCATGACCTCTTGACGACGATCGATGGTGTTCACGTACTCGGGAATGCTAAAAAGCGTTGCGAGACAGCTGTCGGCGCGCCGCAAATCATCGACGGTTTCGAAGAGCGGCACGACTCGAAGAGGCGGCGTGACATGCGCGGCGTGTTGCAACGCCAACACCGCGAGCACGTCGGACGGCGAACTCGCCATGGAAATGACGTACGCACCTAGGGACTCGGGGTGTATTCCGGCTATGGCCCGGAGCGTATCGAAGACTTCACGGATCGCCGGTTCGGCGTCGTAGCACGTCGCCAAGCCCTGTTCGATCGTTTGACACCCGTCTCGTATCTGTTGGGTCAGGAATTCCTGTCGCTTCCGTTCGTCCCACGCCCCGAAGTCACCGAGTCCGAGTGACTGGGTGAGCGCCGCCATAGCAGCCGTGTGCTGGGCTGCTTCTTGTCGGATGTCCAGCCGGCCGAGGGTCAGGCCGAACGCGCGGATCCGCCGCCGGATGTCGAGCAGCCGCCCGTTCGCCAGTACCTGAATGCCCGTATCGTTCAACGACCGAGCACAGAGATCGAGCGGTTCCGCAAGATCGGCCGCGTTCCAGTACATCCGGGCTTGCTGATCGGCGTCTATCGACTCGCCGTCCAGCAGGCGCTCGACACATTGCCGCGTGAAGAGCAGCCGATCGCACACGTCCCGGAGGACGACGCGGTACGGTTCCTCGACGGCGCCGACCCGGTCCAGTA
>JBFIZG010000070.1:0-11748 GCA_041604955.1 Gemmatimonadales bacterium
GTGCCCCTGGTACCGTTCCCCTCACCCAGGGTCGCGGACACAATGGGTTGAAGCGCGCCGGTCTTCTCGACCGCACGAGCCAACACGTAGAGCGCGGCGACCGTGATCGGCGCCGCGTTGGAGAACCCCACAAATGCCTGTGCAGGAGTGATCACGCCGGCCACGAGCAGCGTCACGACGCCGCCGATCACCGCCACCGATGTAGGAACGCGGTCGCGGGCGAGCACACCAATCATGCCCACCACGACCGCGAGGGTGAGCCAGGCCTCCCAGCTCACCGGGCGAGGCTAGCGATGATTATTCCGCTCAACCCCCACATAGCCCTCCCGCTCCGCATGCAGAATGATCTGGTGCGCCGCCTGCTCTGGGCTGACCTCGGTAGTATCGATGACGACGTCGGCGTCGGCCGGTTCCTCGTACGGATCGGAAATCCCGGTGAACTCCTTGATGATTCCCGCCCGCGCCTTGGCGTACAATCCCTTGCGGTCCCGCTCCTCGCAAACCTCGATGGGGGTCGCCACATGAACGAGCATGAACCCGCCGAGCGGCGCGATCATGTTCCGCACGCCTCGCCGAACCGAATCGTACGGTGCAATGGGCGCGCACACCGCGATCCCGCCGTTCTTGGTGATCTCCGACGCGACGTAACCGATGCGAAGGATGTTCAGGTCCCGATGCTCCTTGGAAAAGCCCAGCTCCGACGACAGATGCTTCCGCACGAGATCGCCATCCAGCAACGTGACCGGACGCCCACCCATCTCCAGCAACTTGACCAGGAGGGCCTTCGCGATCGTGGACTTGCCCGAGCCGGAGAGTCCCGTAAAGAACACGGTGAACCCCTGCTTGTGTCTCGGCGGATGGCTCTTCTGCAATTCCGCGGCAACCGTGGGAAACGTGAACCATTCCGGAATCGCCCGCCCTTCGGCCAACCGCGCCCTGAGCTCCGTGCCGGATATCGAGAGCGCCTTCGTGTCCTCCGGGACCTCGTCGACCGGTATGTATTTGTCGAGATCTTGCACGTACACCATCATCTTGAACGGTACCATCTCCACGCACAGCTCGCCCTGGTACTTCTCGAGCATCTCCTGCGCGTCGTACGGGCCGTAAAACGGCTTGCCGCTCGAGTCTTCCCCCGGCCCGGCGTGATCGCGCCCCACGATGAGATGGGTGCACCCGTAGTTCTTTCGAATGATCGCGTGCCACACGGCCTCGCGCGGTCCGCCCATACGCATCGCAAGCGGAAGGAGCGACAGCATCGCCGTGTTCTTGGGGTACCGCGGCAACAGCGCCTGATAACAGCGGACACGCGTGTAGTGGTCCACGTCGCCCGGCTTGGTCATGCCCACCACTGGATGAATCAGCAGATTGGCCTCGACGTCTTTGGCCGCGCGGAGCGTCAGCTCTTGGTGCGCCCGGTGCATGGGGTTCCGCGTCTGAAACGCCACGATCCGCCGCCAGCCGCGCTGTTTGAACGCTTCGCGGAGCGTCCGGGGCGAGTTGCGGAACTCGTGGTAGTCGTAATGGGTCGGCGCTTCCAGACCCTCGAGCCGGCCGCCGACGTAGTAGGGGTGGCTGTCGTTCAAGAGATACGCCACGCCCGGATGCTCGGGGTTGGTCGTGCCGAACACGGCGTCCGCCTCGGCCTTCCGATCCGGTTGCCACACGTCTTCGACATGGAGCGCCGCGAGCATCACGCCCTCGGGATCCCGGAGCGCGAGCATGGCGCCCGGTTCGAGCGTCTTCGCGACCTCTTCGGACACGTCGAGCGTAATGGGAATGGGCCACAACGTCCCGTCGGCGAGCCGCATGGACTCGCACACGCCGTCGTAGTCCGCCCGTGTCATGAACCCCTTGAGCGGCGAGAAGCCTCCGTTCAACGTCAGCTCCAAATCGCACATTTGTCGCGGTGTGAGATCCCACGACGCCCAGTCGCGTGATTCGGATTTGATGGCGGCCTGGCGTTTGCCGTCGACCATCAGGTCAACGAGCGTTCCTCCATGGGGTAAGATCAGATGATCGCTCACGATCAGTTCGACTCCTATTGAACACGATGAAAGGTACCCGACTCGGATCGAGCCGGGCTCAAGCTAATAACTTCCTGCTGCGCGTGAAACCGTGATCTGGGGCACTAGGCGACGTACCCGCGAGGCACGCCGTACCCGCGAGGCACGCCTCGCGGGCTACCAGCCACTCTTCATTCGGTCGGAGGCACCTGTCTCGGCGAGCTGCTCAGCGGCGCGCGCGTACGCATTCGGCGCCCCGACCAAGATCCCCTTCGTCTTGGGAAACGTCTGATTGAAGCGGAGGGCGTTGCCAAACAGGTCGGTCGCGACACCGCCCGCCTCGGTGACGATCACCGCACCGGCGCACACGTCCCATTCCCATTTTGGACCGCGCGAAAACGTCGCCGCGGCGCGTCCGGCGCCCACAATGGCAAGCTTGTATTCGATGCTCCCCACCGCCGTCACGTCCCATGTCCCGACGAACGGCGTGAACTCCCCCCGTTTCACCTCGGAGCGCGAGGCAAGCAACTCGGTCCCTTCGGCAACGCGAATCGGTGTTCCGTCGGCAAAGGCGCCCTCACCCCGCGTCGCCCAAAACGTCTCTCCGGTCGCCGGGTTGTGCACCACTCCCAGCACCGGCTCTCCGTTCTCGACCAACGCCACGGCGACCGAGTACTGCGGAAGCCCTTCGACAAATTCTTTCGTACCGTCGAGCGGATCGACGACCCACAACCGGTCCTGGTGCAGACGGGATTTATCGTCCGCCGTCTCCTCGGAGAGCCAGCCGCAATCTTCCATTGCGAGCAGCCGCTCCTTGAGCAGCGCGTCCGCCGCGTGGTCGGCCTCGGTCACCGGCCCTTGCTTCCCTTTCTGCTCGACCTCGAAACCGCGCGCACGCACTTCTTCGATGACGCGTCCTGCCGCGCGGGTCGCCTCGACGACTTTCTCAATCATTGAAAACCTCGGCGCCGTGGGAATGAGCACTCGCCCTTCCCACGACGCAGACGGATCGTTGCAGTTGATGAACCAGCACGGAGGGTGTGGCTCGTGGAATGATTAGAAGATTTGGGTCACCGCAAAGATGGTCAGCGGAATCGAGAGCACCATGCTGACGGTACGCACCCATCCCTCCGCCGATCGGACCGCATCCGCTCTCTCGGGAATGAACAGACGGTCGCCGCCCTTGAGACTCAACTGATCGAACGTCCTGCCGAGCGCCAGCGCCTGCTGCAGGGCTTCTCCCTCCAGAATCCGTTCCGTACCGCGTTCCACACGGATGTCGTCCATCACCGCGCGCGACGTGGGCCCACCGGCCTGCATCAACACATCCGTGACAGGCGCCTCAGACCGAATGGAATAGAACCCCGGCTTCGGAACCGCACCCAGCACCGTCACGCGAATGAACGATTCGGCTTTGACACTCGGCTGCCGCATGTATCGGCCCAGATACTGCCTGATGTGCGATTCCAATTCGGACCGTAGCACGCCGTACAGATTGAGGCTTCCGATGATGGGCAAGGTGAGCGTATGCTGCTGCTCGACCACGAACGTATCGGTGAGCGCCGGCTCGCCCGGAACCGTGAGGAACAGGCGATCCCCAACGTGGAAATCCCCTTCGCGAAGACGCGCCAAGACGTCTGACGCCTGTTGACGGGCCAGCGCGCGCAGGTCCGCACTGTACGATGGTGAAACGGCGGTGTTCTCGAGCCGATTCAGCAGTTTCTCCAAATCGACTCGGGAGATGTATCCCTGTTCCGCCACCCAGTCGTCCATCAACTGGGCCGCCGCCGGCTGAGTCACCACCATCAGGCAGCCCGTGAGGCATGCGGTGGCCAATAATCTGATGCTGTTCACTGGACCTCGTCGTACTAGAGATTTCGAATTATTCAACAGTAACACTCTTCGCCAAGTTTCTGGGACGATCTACATCACAACCCCGGAGAACCGCGATGTGATACGCCAAAAGCTGGAGCGGGATCGACGTGATGACCGGTGAGAGCAGCGGCCGCGTCTTTGGGAGCCGCAACTGGTGATCCACCAGCTCCGTCAGATCGCCGTTTCCTTCGGTCGTGATCGCGATGATACGCCCGCCACGCGCTTTCACCTCTTGCATATTGGAGACGACTTTGTGATACACGTGGTCGTTTGGCGCCACGAACACCACGGGCATGTTCTCGTCGATCAGCGCGATCGGCCCGTGCTTCATCTCGGCCGCCGGATAGCCCTCGGCATGCACGTAGCTGATCTCTTTCAGTTTGAGCGCGCCTTCGAGCGCGACCGGGAAACTCGTTCCGCGACCCAGATACAAGAAGTTGTTCGCTCCGCAGTAGCTCCGCGCGAGACCTTCGATCACCGGCTCCAGGTCGAGCACCTGATCGATCAACGTAGGCAGTTCGGCGAGTTCCCTGACCAGCTCCTGCCCCTGGGCCAGCGACAGGCCGCGCTGACGTCCCAAATACAGTCCAAAGAGGAGCAGCGCCGTAATCTGTGAGGTAAACGCCTTGGTCGACGCGACCCCGATCTCGGGACCCGCGTGGAGATAGATGCCGCCGTCGGATTCGCGCGCGATGGTGCTACCCACGGCGTTCACGATTCCCATCACCTTCGACCCGGCAGCGCGCGCCGTACGCAGCGCCTCGAGCGTATCCGCCGTTTCACCGGATTGCGAAATGACCACTGTGAGGGTCCCCGGAACCGCGATCTGCGGACGATACCGATACTCCGACGCGTACTCGACCTCGACCGGGACCGCCGCCAGCTCTTCGATGGCATCCCGTCCCACGAGGCCGGCGTGCCACGACGTTCCGCACCCCAAGATGACGATCCTTCGAATCTGTTCGCACTCTTGCTTCGAGAGGTTGAGTCCGTTCAACCGGGCGGTTCCCTGATCCAACAGCAGCCGTCCCCGCAGCGTGCTCCGGACGCTCGCGGGCTGCTCGCAAATCTCCTTCATCATGAAGTGGGGATACCCGCCCAGCTCGATAGCCTGGAGGTCCCAGTCGATGTCGGCGACAGAGCGGATTTGTTCGCGCGCCTGGTGATCGAACACCCGGTACCCGTCGCGCGACAACACGGCGATGTCGCCGTCGTCCAGGTAGACGACGGAACGAGTGTGTTCCAGCACGGCAGACGCGTCGGACGCGACAAAATATTCGCCGTCGCCTAGACCGAGCAGGACAGGCGAGCCCTTCCGCGCGACGACGATCTTGTCGGGCTCCTGGTTCCGCATCACCGCCAGTCCATAGGCGCCTTCGACGCGCTCGAGCGCGAAAACCACTTTTTCTTCCAACGTGGCGCCGGGAGAATCTTCGATCAGGTGGACGAGGGCTTCGGTGTCGGTCTCGGTCCGAAACTCGTGCCCCTTCCGCGTCAGCTGCGCACGGAGGAGGTCGGCGTTTTCAATGATGCCGTTATGGATGAGCGCCATCGAGCCCGTGCAGTCCGTATGCGGATGCGCGTTGGTCTTGTTCGGCACACCGTGGGTAGCCCACCGTGTGTGCGCGATGCCGCTGGACCCGACGATGCCTTTTTTGGAGAGCGACTGCGAGAGGGCGTTGACCCGCCCGGCGAATTTCCGAACCTCGAGACCCCGACCGTTTTGAATGGCGACCCCGGCGGAATCATATCCGCGGTACTCGAGCCGCCGAAGCGCATCAATCAAGATGGGAGCGGCTTCCCGGTGCCCCACGTAGCCCACGATACCACACACGTTACGAATCCTCCCCTGGCTGCCCCGAGAGGAGCGGCCGATCATCCGCACCCAAGCCGAACTTGGAGAGCTGGCTCAGCTTGGCCAACATCACTTCGGACGGATCCTCCGAGGGGAGCAGCGCGCCACAACGGGCACACAGCAGCCGGCGGAGCTCTCCAAGACGCGGCAAATTGTCCCGCGGATTGCCCGCTAGTGACAATTTTGCAAGCGTCGATTCACACGTCACGCAGAGCACAATAGCCCCTCCGTTCGAACCCGTTTGTGAGCTATGACCCCGTGAAGTCGGTAAGGACCATTACACTCAGCTGCCCTTTCCTTAACAAGTTTGAGGCCCGTCGTGTAACCAGGAGTCAAAAGAGGCGTAACTGTCTGTCAACCAACAACTTCAATCAGCGCTGACGATAGGGCGGAGGAGGGGCGGGGTGAGGGCGCGTTGCAGCACTGCGGCAGAACCACCAGGGCATGTCGTCCGGACGCATCGATTCACCGGGATCACGATCCGTCCCGGGCCGCAAGACGCCGACTTTTGGGCAATTACGGCGCGAGCGCTTCTCACGGGTCGCGTTGCACCGATACCGCACTATTTCCCGGGGGTGTCGCCGTCGCGCTGCGGTTTTCACGACCCGGTGCGTCGCGAGCGGTCGCGGAAGTATCAGTACATCAATCGGTTACAAAAAATGCGCGTCGGGCACGGAGCCTGCGACCCCTCTCCACCCACAACCCGGCGGGTGTTCCCGCCGACACGCCAAGACGCTAGTTTTTCGGTGGCCCCCTCCAGGAGACCGATGCAAGACCGTCGTGCCTCGAATCGTCCGCCAGTCGTGTTGATCGTCGATGACCAGGAATGGTCCACGCGGTCACTGGAGAGTGTGCTGGCCCCCGGCGGATACGCGGTGATGCGGGCCTATACCGCGAAACAGGGAATCGAGCGCGCGCAGGCGCACGTTCCCGATGCCGTGTTCGTCAGCGCCAAGCTCCCGGATGGCGATGGTATGAGCTTCTGTCGCGCGTTGAGGAGTACCCCGCAGTTCGGCGCCACGATCCCGATCGTCATCACCAGCCCGGAGCGTCCCACCCGTGAGACGCGGCTCGCCGCGCTCCAGGCCGGCGCGTGGGAAGTGGTGTCCTACCCGATCGACGCGCAAGAACTCAAGCTCCGGACCGAGGCCTATATTCGCGCCAAGTTCGAGGCGGAGAGCGCGCGGGACCACTGCCTCGTCGACCGCGTAACAGGGTTATACAACCTGCGCGGTCTGGAGCGTCGCGACCGCGAGCTCAGGTCGCAGGCGTATCGCGACCAGCAGGCGCTCGCCTGTGTCGTCTTGTCGCTCACTCCGGACCCGGGGCAGGAGATCTCGACCGAAGAAGCGAGTCACCAGGCGGTCGTTCGGCTCGGGAGGGCGCTGACGGAAGCCGGCAGGGTGTCGGACGCGATTGGGCGGTTGGGACCGACGGAGTTCGCGATCCTGGCGCCCGCCACTGACGTCACAGGCGCCGGTCTCCTCGCCGAGCGTTTGGCGGCGTCGGTCGACCGGATCGAGACCGAAGCGGGAACGGCGCGCGTCACCTTCCAGTTTCATGCAGGCTACGATGCGGTGCCGAACGTGCGGGAGCAGCCTGTCGAAGCTCGGGACCTGATGCTGCACGCCACCATGGCGCTTCGCAACACCAAGGCGAACGGCGATCGAATTCGTCGCTTCTAGCTGACGGGCCGTTCGTCGCCGGTCAAACGGCGACGCGACCTACCCGGCGCGTCCCAACAAGTGCCGGTCTTCACTGTCCTCATCCTCTTCATCTTCGTGCTCGTACCCCGGCAGGTAGTTGGAGTAGTACCGGTAGTAGCTGTACGCCGTGCTCTCGCGAACGTCGTTCAGGATCGCGCCGAGCACTCGAATCGGGAGCCGATCGACGGCCTCGAGTTTGGCTTCTGCCAACTCGCGATTGGTCGCGCCGAGACGTAACACGACTGCGAGGTTTCCGGTGAGCGTCGAGAGCGCGTAGGCGTCGATCCCCGCACTGAGCGGCGGGCTGTCGACGATGATGACGCCGTAGCTGTTTCGCATGCTGGCCATGAAGCGGGCCATCGCGGCCGAGCTCAACAGTTCCGGGGCCTCTGAAGTGCGGGTTCCGCACCCGACAAAATGGAGCGCCGAATACTCGGTCTTCTGCACGATCTCTTCGACGGTAGCTTCGCCGCCCAGGAAATCGGTCAATCCGGGTTTTCTCTTTCCGTTCACCGCACGGTGCAGTGTGCCGCGGCGGGAGTCGCCGTCGATCAACAGCGTTCGGTGACCGGCCTCGGCAAAGGCCAGAGCCAAATTGGAGGACACGAACGTCTTCCCGTCTCCGGCGGCCGGACTCGACACGGTCACGGCGAACGGACCACCGGCGCCGCGAGCGTGGATGAGATTCAATCGAACACCACGGAGCGCCTCGATGACGGCGACGGCGTCGTCGGAGTCTGCGCCGTTGCCCGCACCGCGAAGCCTCGGCACGACACCCAGGAGCGAGAGACCGAGATCGCTCGTGATCTGCGCGGGGTAGCGCACCCGGCCATCGACCTTATCCACGACGATCACGCCGATGATTCCCATCGCGAAGCCCCCAAGGAGTCCGATCAGGATGTAGGTCTGCCCTCGATAGCGAACCGGGCGCTGGGGAACGACGGCAGGGTCGAGGATTCTCAGATCGGGGATGCTGCTCGCTTCGGCCAGACGGGCGGACTCATAGCGCTGCTTGAGCTGCGTATGCAGGTCTTCCGCGACGATCTTGTCACGCGTGAGACGCGCTTCGCGAATCGCTCGCGGAGGAATCTGTTGGAGTTCGCGACCGGCGGATTCGATCATCGAATCGAGTTCGTTGCGGCGGCCATCGAGATCGTTCACGAGCGCCCGGAGCAGCCCGGGAATCACCACGCTCTCGAGGTCGATGACCTCGTTGGCGAGCCGGGAGACCGTCGGATGCTCGTCCGTATAACGGTATCGGAGCGCACGCAGCTCGGCTTGCCGCTCCATCAGTTCGCCGAGCGCCTCGCTGATCACGGAAGAGCGTTGGATTTCCCCGATCACCTCGAGCGCGTCGGTCGACAACCGGCCCCCGAGCCCGGATTCCAACGCGCGAACGATCGCATCGCGATCGCGCACGAGCTGTTCGCGCGCCACCTTCATCTGGAAGAAATTGTCCATCACCGGATCGGTGGTATACACGACGCCGGGCGCCATCGGCGTGGCCCGCTCCGTCGGCAACGTGATGGTCTGTACGCGGAACGATTCCAGGGCCAACTCGGCCCGTCGGAGATTCTCCTCGCTCTGCTGGAGCTGTTCGTTCAGAATGTTGGCGAGTTCGGTGAGCTTCTCCCGTTTCAGCTCGGCGGCGACGTCTTCGTACCGTTCAACGAGGGCGTTGACGGTGGCGGCAATCAGAACGGGATTCGGACCTTCGAGTTCCACGCGAACGAAGTTTCCATCGACCGCGGGCGTGATCAGCAACTGCTCCGCCAGCCCTCTCGCGGCGTCGCGCGGCGTCACCACCGTGAAATCGACGACCTGACCCGGAGCGAGATCCGTCGGCGACGGCGCCCAGTGAAAACCAATCTTCCGCCCCAGCGAGTCTCCCGGCGACGCGCGCTCGATCAGCGTTCCCACCGCCGTCGAGAGCGTGACCGAACTACCGGCGTCGTCGACGGCCAACCGGTACGAGCCGGGCGCAAACGATTTTGCGAGCGCGAATTCCTTGAACAGCGTTGAATCGCCTGCCGATTCAAACTGCAGATAGAGTTTCACACGCTCGACCGCGTGGTCGAGCACAACGAAGGAATTCAGCAGCTCGACCCAGCCATAGCTGTCGAGGAGCTGACCCTGTCGGATGGGCCCGCGCTCGGCGTTGCCCTTCTCGTCCCGAGCTTCAATCCACACCGTGGCTTGGGCAGAGTAGATCGCCTTGGAAAACCGCGAGGCGACGAACCCCAACCCGGTCCCGACGATCGCTGCTAGCATGACCCACCATTTGTAGCGCCGGAGGGCAGACCAGTAGCGGCGCCAATCCATCCCCTCCTCACCATCCCCTGCTCCCGGGGCACCCAAACCAAGCGCCTGCGCGGCCGGCTCGGCGAGGGCACGCCCACCACCCATATCGTCTGGCAGGTCGCGGCTGGGGCCGACAGTTAGATCCTTAGACATTCGAGACCGACTTGCTCCTTTCAAACCCCACGGCTAGCGAGGCATCGTTCCCGCAACTTGCAGAAGATTCGCGATATTCCACGGTGCCAGATGGTAGCCAGCCATCGAATCGAACCATATTAGCTTGGTTCCCTGCAATACTGATACCTCGCCGAAATGGCGTCGACGAAATCGTGATCTGGCTTGCCTTTGGCCATGGATACACTTGGCGGCTCCCATGAGTTGCAGGGACCCATTACACCTATGTTGCTGCGGTGCCGCAACATACGTTCAGGTCCCTTGCGAATGTGTTGCATTCCTGCTACAACCTCTGACACCGGGGGACACCGGGCTACGCAACCCTCACGTAGAGTGATGGTTAGCACCATTCCCACGGCTGGCCCAGCGTGTGCAATGAACTTGCCATGATCGAAAATCCTGGCACCCGCTGAGATTCGCCGCGGGGCCCATGAGCAACGGCACTCTGCGGAGCGAGGCACATGGCGGTTTCGGAACAGACGAGAGGGAGCGATCAGCCAAAAGTGGACTCCTTACCCCAACCTTCAGAACTGGGCCGCGAGATCAAGAGCAGCTTGCGGATTCTGGTCATAGATGACGAGCGAACCCTCCGGGAGAGCTGTCGCACGTTTTTGAGCAGCGAGGGCTACGAAGTCGAGGTCTGCGGCAAGGGTAACGAGGCGCTCGAATTGGTCACCCGCCGGACCTACGACATCGTCATCATCGATCAGTACATGTCGGATGTCCCGGGGGCACAGCTCCTCGAAGCCTGTCTCACCAAGAATCCCGATACCATCGCCATCGTCATGACCGGCAATCCGTCGGTCGAGGCAAGCCTACAGGTTCTTCGGGCCGGCGCGTGGGACTACCTGACCAAGCCGTTTTCCGCGACACAGCTTCAGATTCTGATTGGCCGGGCCGCGCATTCGGTCATCGTCGCGCGCGAAACCAGGCAACTGAACGCGGCCGCCGCCCGAGAGTATGGGCATAGCGACAAGGTCACGGTCTTGGGCGTCGCTCCCGCGTTTCGACAGGCCATCGAATTGGCACGACGCGTGGCGCGCACGGACGCGTCGGTGTTCATCACGGGCGAGAGTGGCACCGGGAAGGAACTGGTAGCCCAGTTCATCCATCACAATAGCCGGCGCAGCAGTCGAACAATGGTCTCGATCAACTGCGCGGCTCTTCCCGAATCCCTGCTCGAGTCCGAGATGTTTGGCCACCGCAAAGGCGCGTTCACCGGCGCGACCCGGGACAAGCCGGGTCTCCTGGAGACCGCCAACGGCGGAACCATGTTCCTGGACGAACTCCCCGAAATGTCGACGCCGATTCAGGCGAAGCTCCTTCGCGTGCTGCAAGACGGCGTCGTCCGCCGGGTCGGGAGCGAAACGGTCGATGCCGTCGTCAACGTGCGGTTCATTGCGGCCACCAACGCCGATCCGCAGGAGGCCACGGAGGCGGGCGTGCTGCGTCAGGACTTGTTCTACCGCCTGCACGTCGTGCCGATTCACGTGCCGCCACTCCGCGACCGTCAGGAAGACATTCCGTTGCTTGCCAATCACTTCCTGCGGTCGTATTGGGCGCAACACCGCGAGGCCGGTGAGAAGCGACCGGTGCTCGCGGACCCAGCCGTGGAAGCGCTGTGCCGGTACGGCTGGCCCGGCAACGTTCGCGAGCTGCAGAACTTGATCGAGCACGTGGTGGTGCTGGCCGATCCCGGCTCGAAGATCCAGCCCGCTCAGCTCCCGTTCATTGGCGGCACCGAAGAGCCGATGACGGAGACGATCGCCTCCTATGGTGGAATTGTCGACGGTGAGCCGTATCACGAAGCCCGGGAACGCATCCTCGCGGAGTTCGA
>JBFIZG010000071.1:0-11721 GCA_041604955.1 Gemmatimonadales bacterium
ATCTCCCGGTGCGCGCGAAGTTCGAACATGGACCGCCGGGCGCGAAATCGGATCGCCAGGCGGCCCTTGGCGCGACGGTCCGACAGTCCGTAGGATCCCCAGAGACGGACGTCAGCATTTCCTCGACCGGGGCGAAACGCCAGGCCCACACCGGGCGCGAGTCCTTCGACGCGGTTGAAATGCAACACGTCGGAGATCGATGCGGCCCCCAACCGGTGCGCAGGTAACCCGGTCAGGGCCGCGTCCGGAGCGAGACGCTGCACTTCTGCGCGCACGGCGTCCAAGTCAAGCATCGCGCGCGGGCCGAAGGCCTCGCGAATCGCCTCGTCTAACGACTGCTCCCAGGGAAACGCGTCTCGGACGGCGGCCGGGAGCGCAACGATTTCCGGACCGACGAACACCCCCACCGGTGTGCCGACATTGAATGCGTAGTCGTCGATGGTCCAACGGCTGCGAATGATGCCGCGAGCGGGCAAGTCAAACCACGCGGACCGGCGCCGAATTTCGGTCTCCTGGTAGCTTGGCAGCCAATACCTCCCCTCCCAGAGGCCGTTCTCCAATTGGACCGTGATGTCTTCCAGCGTGGGATCGGCATACGCGCTCCGCGTAAAATTGAAGCGGAGCCGCACGAGGGCCGCGCTCGCCATGTCGATGAAGAGCGATCCGACGAGTGCGGCAGAGTCGAGGCTCTTTGGGCGGGTTCGTACTTCAAACACCCGTACCGAACGGTTCGGCAGACGGATCGTGAGCGAATCATGGAGCGCGTAGTCATAGAGCCGAAGCCCATCCGGCGACAACGGGTGAGGAACGTCGTTCACTTCGTCGTTGTGGCCGAGTCCAATACGATCGTCGAAATCGTTCGTCACGATTCCCAAATGATCGCGATGGTATTGGATGTCGGTCGGCAGGTCGGCGCGGTCGCGCCAGCCAATGATACGCTGCTTGCTTGCGCCCCCCGCCGACCAGTACACTTCCAGCTCCAACTGATCGCTCTTGATCAGACTCGGCGAAGCGGCGAGATCGTCACCCAACTGCCCCAGGAAGAGCACGAACCCATGCGCACGCGCTCGATAGTCTCTCAATCCGCTGTCGGCCCGAGCCGCGGCCCTGCGTTGGATCGCGCGCGTCACGAGCCGTGTGACCGCATCGTCATTCCACTCCTGCGCACGGATGGCGGCCGGAAGGAGGAGAAACGAGACGGCAAGCAACACGGCGCCACCGAACCCCGTCGGCGAACACCACCGCAACCGAAGACTTTTGCGCTTGGCGACGAGCGTGGGCATCAGGTCCCGAGCAATCGAAAGGGAATGCGGAATGGTCCGGGGTCCCGCGACACAAATGGGTCTGCCAAAGCCATGACGTATGATAGCAACACGGCGTCGGTCATCGCCGAGTCCGTTTCAACGTCGTCCCGGAAATCGGTGTGATCCCGGAACTCGATATTGCCTCGTTTCAGAGCCTCGCGTCGGACGGGGGGATCGTTCCGGTCGCCCGGACCTTTTCGGCCGACACGCTCACTCCGGTCGGAGCGTACGCCGCCATCGCACGTCCTCCGTTCGGCTTCTTGTTGGAATCACTCGTCGGCGGCGAGCGGTGGGCCCGATATACGTTTCTCGGCACCGAACCCAGAGAAGCATGGCGGTATCGAGAGGGTTCGGTGTCGCGATGGACGCCGATTGACGGATGGGGACCGCCGTCGTCTTGCCGCGACCCGTTGGCTCATCTCGCCGACCAACTGCGGTCAAACGTGTCGGTACCGGTGCGGGGACTACCACCGTTCACCGGGGGAGCGGTGGGCTACCTCGGGTACGACACCGTGCGGGCGATTGAGTCACTCCCAGGCGGTCCGTCAGATGATCTCGCGCTCCCGGACGCCGTGTTTGTCATCGCCGACGCGTTGGTGGTGATCGATAACGCGCTGGCACAGGCCATCGTGATCGCAAACGCGCGCTGCCCTCGAGGAGCGAGTGCCGAGGAGCTACGAACCGAGTACGCGCGAGCCACCGACCGCATCGATACGCTCCTCGGGCGGTTGCACGATCCACCGCGACTCGCGCCGCTCACGCGCGACCGATCCGTCCCGCTCGACGTCACGAGCCCGTATCCCCGGAACGACTTCGAGCGCGACGTCCGCCACATCAAGGAGCGAATCGCCGCCGGTGACGTCTACCAAGCGGTGTTGTCGCGGCGACAGGACGTGCGGCTCGCGGTGGAGCCGTTTCGGGTGTACCGCGCCCTCCGGGCGTTGAACCCGGCACCCTATCTGTACCTGCTCGAACTCGACGACGTGGCCGTTGTTGGCAGCTCTCCCGAAGTGCTGGTGCGCGTACAGGACGGAGAGGTCACCGTCCGGCCGATCGCCGGGACACGGCCGCGTGGCCAAACGGAAGAGGAAGACGTCCGCCTCGGGCGGGAATTGCTCGCGGACGAGAAAGAACTCGCCGAGCACGCGATGTTGGTTGACTTGGGGCGGAACGACGTGGGCCGGGTCGCCGAGTACGGAACCGTGCGTGTCACCGAACACAAAGTGATCGAACGCTATTCACACGTGCAACACATCGTGAGCGAGGTGCGCGGGCGACTGCGGCCGGACCTCGACGCCATCGACACACTGCGCGCCTGCTTCCCCGCCGGGACGGTCTCCGGCGCTCCGAAGATCCGTGCGATGCAGATTCTGGACGAACTCGAACCCACTCGCCGGGGACCCTATGCCGGCGCCATTTGTCACATTGGGTGGGGCGGAACCAATCTCGACACCGCCATTACTATACGAAGTGCTGTGCTCGCCGCCAAAAACGTTTATGTTCAGGCCGGAGCAGGGATCGTGGCAGACAGCGACCCTGCTCGGGAGTTTGAGGAAACCCAAGCCAAAGCGAGTGCCGTTTTGGACGCACTAGCGATCGCGGCCGCAGAGTAGGCCGGGCTGCCTCCCATGGGTTCGATTAGGCTGGTGAGCAGCGTACGCCGTCAGACGATCGAGCTGAGTGACGCCAGCACCGGTGTCGTCGGCCGATCTCACGATTGCGATTTCCCCATTCTCGATCCATCGATTTCCCGCCGCCACGCTGAAGTATCCTATCAAGACGGACAGGCCCGTCTTCGCGATCTCGGATCGAGCAACGGCACGTTTGTGAACGGGAAGCGAATCACGGACACGCGTATCGTTCCGGGCGACAACGTCACCATCGGGAGGCTGGAGTTCACGGTGCAAGAGGGCACGCACCAGGTTCCGGAGTCCCCGCCGGTCGCCGCGGCAGCGGCGGAGACGACGATCATCCGGCAGGTCCCGGTGGACGAGCTTGGCAATCGGCAGACCGCCGAGCGCCCGCCGGCAACCTCGTCGGAGGGCGCGGGACAGGATGCTCGCGAAGCCCAGCTGCTGTTGATCGACATCGCAAAAGAACTGACGCGGCAAGAGAACGTCGACCGGATCCTCGAGCGATTTGTCGATTTGTCGTTTGAGATCATGAAAGTGGACTGCGCCTCGCTGATGATGCTCGATCCCGACACCAATGAGCTGGTCCCGCGTGTCATCAGAGGCCGCTTTGGATCCGGGATCGAGGTCCGCAAGGTGCCCACCTCCATTTCCAGCCGGGTGGTCGGCCAACGCATCGCGATCCTGACTGATAACGCCGCGGCCGACGTACGCTTTGGCGGGTCGTCGATTGTCGTTCAGAGCGTGCGGAGCGCCATGTGCACCCCGCTGATGGGTCGTGATGGTTCAGTGCTCGGCGTGTTTTACGTGGACAACCGCACTGCCAACCGCGCTTTTGCGGACGAAGACTTGAACTTCTTGATCTCGTTTGCCGGAATCGCCGCCGGCGTCATCGAACACGCAAAGTCCGTGAAGCTGTCGGCACTGGAACGCCATCTCTCGCCCCACGTCGCCAATGCGCTCGCGGCTCGCGACGCGGGAGAGGCGTTTGCGAGCACGCAACAGTCCATCACCGTCCTCGCCGCTCAACTGGACGGGCTCGGAATCGATGCGGCACTCAGCCCAGACGAACGTGCCGGGTACCTGGCCCACTATATCAAGGAGACGACGAAGATCGTGTTTTCGAGCAACGGCACGCTCGACAGGGCGATGACGGGTGACATCCTCGCGTTTTGGGGTCTCCCAATCCCCGACGAAGACGCTGCCGCCAAGGCGCTCACTGGCGCGAAGGAGATTCAGTCGTTGGTGGATCGGTTGAACAAACGATGGTTGAGCGGGGGCGGGCAACCCATCACGGTTCGGATCGGGCTCGCCACCGGAAACGCGATCGGTCAAAACATTGGTACGGAGAAACGTCCGGAATATGCCGTGGTTGGTTCCCCGCTGGACCAGGCGAGGTTGTTTTGCGCCCTTGCTTCGCCGGGAGAAATCCGCGAAAGCTGAACGACGCCCAAATCAGTGGCTGAGCGGATGGCTAAGCCCCGCCGACTCGAGTAGATCCGCGAGCAGACGAAGCGGCAGCCCCATCACTCCAAAAAAGTCTCCCTCTATTCGATCGACCAAAAGCGCGCCGTATCCCTGCACGCCGTAGCCCCCCGCCTTGTCGAGTGACTCGCCCGTCGCAACATACGTCCGAACCGTTTCTCTGGAATACGGACGCATCCACACACGCGTAACGTCAACCCGATCGGCAACACGGTCGCGGAGTGCGAGCGCCACAGCCGTCACCACACGGTGCATGCGACCGCTCATGTTCCACAACATCGCTTCGGCATCCGAAGCCGAGGTGGGTTTCCCGATAACCTGTCCATCGAGCACTACCAGTGTGTCCGCGGCCAAGACCGGGGTGTGGGGGTGGCGTGAAACGGCGGCGGCCGCTTTTTCTCGCGCGAGACGGACTGCCACCCGCTCCGGCGGCTCACCGGGTTTCGGACGTTCATCGATATCCACGGGATCGACAACGTGTTCGATCCCAAGCATCTCGAGTAAGTCTCGCCGTCGCGGCGAGCGAGACGCGAGAACGATCATCGATCGATGATCAAGGTCACCGGTCCGTCGTTGACGAGCTCCACCGCCATCATCGCCCCAAACTCGCCGGTCTCGACCCGTAATCCGCGTCGGGCGAGCGCGTTCACGAACTCATTATACAGGCGTTCGGCTTCGTCGGGGGGTGCCGCATGCACGAACGACGGACGACGCCCCTTGCGGACGTCGCCATACAGCGTGAACTGGGAAACGACGAGCGTGGCTCCCCCTACATCCGACAAGTCTCTATTCATTCGGCCCGAGTCGTCGCCGAACACCCTGAGGCCGGCAATCTTGTCCGCCATCCATTCCACTGGAGACGCATCCGTCGTCACATCACCCTCCGCGAACCCGACCAACAACAGTAGCCCCCGGTCGATCTTCCCGACGATGCGACCATCGATGGAAACCGAGGCACGGGCGACGCGTTGGACGATGACCCGCATTACTCGACAGTGACGGACTTGGCGAGATTCCGTGGGCGGTCCACGTCGCACCCCCGGCGCACGGCGATGTAATACGCGAAGAGTTGAAGCGGCAAGACACTCAAGATCGGCGTCAGCGGGTCGATGGTTTCGGGAATGGGGAACGTGTGATTCGCGATATCGGCAATTTCCTTGTCTCCCTCAGTCACGACGGCGAGCACCTGACCCCGACGGGCCCTTACCTCCTCCAAGTTCGAGAGGATTTTCCGGTACACACTGTCCTTGGGCGCAATGGCGATGACCGGCATCATACTGTCGATCAGCGCAATCGGTCCGTGTTTCATTTCCGCGGCCGGATACCCCTCCGCGTGAATGTACGAGATCTCCTTCAGTTTGAGCGCGCCCTCCAACGCAACCGGGAAATTGTATCCCCGGCCGAGGTAGAGAGCGTTCTGTGCTCGCATGAAGCCCTCGGCGACCGATTGGACGCGATCCGCTCGTTCGAGCACACTCGCGACCTGTTCGGGAAGCTTGGCCAGCGCCCGTACCACCTCCCGACCTTGGAGAATCGACAATGCTCGAAGCCGGCCCATGCGGAGCGTGAGGAGCGCCAACGCGGCGATCTGGCTGGTAAACGCCTTGGTACTCGCAACGCCGATCTCGGGACCGGCATGCGTGTAGATGCCGCCGTCGACCTCTCGTGCAATGCTGCTCCCAACGACGTTGACGATGCCCACCGTGCGAGCCCCACGTCGTTTCGCCTCTCGCAGGGCGGCCAGTGTATCGGCCGTCTCCCCACTTTGCGAGATACCCACGACGAGCGTGTGGGCGTCGACGATGGGGTTCCGATACCGAAACTCCGACGCGTACTCCACTTCGACGGGAATCCGCGCGAGTTCCTCGAGCATGTATTCGCCAATCAGCGCGGCATGCCATGATGTTCCACACGCGGTCAGCACGACGCGGTCGAACGACAGGAGCTCACTGTCCGTCATGTTCAGACCGTCGAGGCGGGCGCTTCCGGCGTCTTCGAGCAGGCGTCCACGCAGCGTGTCGCCGATGCTGGACGGCTGCTGCATGATCTCTTTGAGCATGAAGTGCGGGTACCCGCCGCGCTCGATCGTTTCGAGATCCCACTCCACCGTTTTGACGAGCTTCGTGACCGGGACGGTTTCCCGGTCGGTGATGTGATAGCCATCCGGCGTCAGCGCCACGATCTCCCCGTCCTCGAGATACACGACCGATCGGGTATGCTCGATCAGCGCTGCCGCGTCCGACGCAACGAAGTTCTCTCCATTCCCCACACCTACCAACAACGGCGAACCGTGGCGGGCGGCAACGATCAACTCCGGTTCGTGCGTCGAGACAACCGCGACGCCGTACGCGCCTTCGACCTTGTGGAGCGCGGCTGCGACTGCCTTTTGTAACGAGCCGTCGTAGAGTTGTTCGATGAGGTGGGCTAGGACCTCGGTGTCTGTCTCCGAGCGGAACGTGTGTCCCCGGTTGGCCAGCGCGGCGCGCAAGGCCGGCGCGTTCTCGATGATGCCGTTGTGGACGAGGGCAATCGTTCCACCACAATCGCTCTGCGGGTGCGCGTTCGTCTCGTTCGGCTCGCCGTGCGTCGCCCACCGTGTGTGTGCGAGGGCGACGCGGCCCCTTGGAAGGTCAGGGCTCAACGCGGCAAGCAGGTTGTCGATCCGCCCCGGCGCCCGGTGGATCGTCAGACGGCCATCCTCGATGACGGCAATCCCAGCCGAATCGTAACCGCGATACTCGAGCCGTTTCAAACCGTCGAGCACCAGGGGAGCGGCCTGTCGTTCCCCGACGTAGCCGACGATACCACACATAGTCGGGTTGCTAGTTCTCCAGCGTCGCCTGCGCGGCCGCGATGAGCCGCTGCGCGGCGTCTTCCGTGGGCGCTTCGGCGATCAGCCGGACGATCGGTTCGGTCCCGGATGGCCGCACGTGCAGCCACGAGTTCTCCCAGGAGAGATGAAGCCCGTCTTGGCGATCGGTGCGCGCATCGTCGAACTGCCGCTCGAGCGCCTCGTACGCGCCGGCGAGATCACCGCTCCGGCCGGTCTTCGCCTTCACGATCGCATACCGCGGGGCGTCCGCAACGAGCTGAGAGACCGTTCGTCCGGTGCGCGCCAGCAACTCGAGCACGAGCGCCGCCGCGACCGGCGCGTCGCGCCCGACGTGTAACGCCGGAAGCATGACGCCGCCGTTCCCTTCGCCGCCGATGACCGCGCGGACACGCTCGATCGCCCGAGCGACATTCGCTTCGCCGACGGGTGCGCGCTCGACCGCGGCATCATGCTCTTTCGCGGCGTCCACAACGACCAGTGAGGTCGACAGGTTGACGGCGACCGGGCCGGTGCGTTGCGCGAGCACCGCGCGCACCGCGAATGCCAGCGTATAGTCTTCGCCAATCGGATGTCCGTGCTCGTCCACGACCGCGAGGCGGTCCACGTCCGGATCCACGGCAATCCCGAGTGCGGCGCCCGAGGCTCGGACCAGGTCGCCAAGCTCGGTCAGGTTGGCCGGCACCGGCTCCGGAGCCCGGGGGAACCGGCCGTCGGTTTCCCCGTTGATCACCGTCACGTCGCAGCCGAGCTGCTGGAGCAGCGACGGCATGATGGTGCCGCCGGCGCCGCGAACGCAGTCGAGCGCAACGTGGAATCCGGTTGCACGGATTCGCTCCACGTCCACGACGTCCAACGCAAGCACATCGCGGATGTGTCGCTCCACTGCGGCGTCATCCCGATCCCAGCCACCGATGCCGTCCCACGGCGCGCGCGTGAACTCCGCCTCGTCCGCCGCACGGAAAAGTCGGTCGGCATGCTCCCGGTCCAAGAACATGCCGTCGCTCCCGATGAACTTGAGCGCATTCCATTCCACGGGGTTGTGGCTCGCGGTGATCACGATGCCGCCGGCGGCAGAATGATGTTCGACCGCGAGCTGTGCCGTGGGTGTGGGAACGAGACCGCAATCGATCACATTCATCCCCACCGATTGCAGTCCCGCGCCAACGGCGGCGGCGTACATCGGTCCCGATGTCCGCGCATCCCGCGCGAGTACGACGGACCGACGTCCGTCGCCGCTCGCCAGGCTTCCGAACGCGGCGGCGTAGCGGGCAACCATCTCGGGGGTGAGGTCGATGCCGACGAGGCCTCGTACCCCCGACACGCTGGTAATCAAGGTGTTGGACATGTGGCGAGTATACATAGTCGGGGGCGGCGGACAAAGCCGTGCACGGAACCCGCTTGCTTGGCCGGACCGCGGAAATCCGTTAGCTTCCCGCAACCTCTTTCCCCCTGAATCCGATGACACGCGTTTTCGACGAAGACCTGACGACGGGGTTTGACACGCGCGTGGTGCACGCCGGCCAGGTGCCTGACCTGACCACCGGGGCCATCATGCCCCCGATATTTCAGACCTCTACGTACGTACAACCAAAGCTCGGGCAGCATCTCGGATTCGAATACGCCCGCACCCGCAACCCGACGCGCGATGCGCTGGAGCGAAACGTGGCTGCGCTCGAGAGAGCGACCCACGGCTTTGCGTTCGGCTCGGGAATGGCGACCATCGATGCCGTGCTGCGGCTGCTCCAGGCCGGTGACCACGTCATCTGCGGCGAGAACGTGTACGGTGGCACGCATCGGCTGATGACCCACGTCTACGAACGCTTCGGGGTCACTTTCAGCTTCGTCGACATCCGCGGCATCGAGGCGATCGAGGCGGCCATCACGCCGGCCACCAAGATGATCTTCGTGGAGACGCCAACGAACCCCATGATGCGGCTCACCGACCTGGCAGCCGTCGGAGAGATCGGTCGGGAGAGGGGACTGATCACGGTGGTCGACAACACCTTCGCGACGCCGTGTTTTCAGCGGCCAATCGAGTTTGGCATCGAAGTGGTACTTCACTCCACCACCAAATACCTGAACGGGCACAGCGACGTCGTCGGTGGTCTCGTCGTCACGACCCGCGACGATCTCGCCGAACGGCTCGCGTTTCTCCAAAACGCGGTTGGAGCCGTGCCGGGACCGCAGGATTGCTGGCTCACGCTCCGCGGCATCAAGACCTTGAGCGTCAGGATGCGGCAGCACGACGAATCGGGCCGGAGGATCGCGGGCTGGCTCGAAGAGCACCGCGCGGTGGAACGCGTCTATTACCCGGGGCTGCCGAGCAATGAACAGTACGCGCTCGCGTGCCAGCAGATGCGGGGCTTCGGAGGAATGATCTCCATCGAGCTCGGCAGTCTCGAACGCGCCCGACACGTTGTCGAGCGGCTGCGGGTGTTTGCGCTCGCCGAATCGCTCGGTGGCGTGGAGAGTCTGGTTGGGCATCCGGCCTCGATGACGCACGCATCCGTGCCGGCGGCGTTGCGCGAGAGCATGGGCTTGACGGATGGTCTCGTCAGGTTCTCGGTCGGCATCGAAGATGTCGAGGATCTCGTCGAAGACATCGATCAGGCGCTCGGAACCCATTAGTGCATTCTGAAACCCCAACCCTGGGGCTGCGTAATGGTCGGGAGTACCGGTTTTGTTGGATCATTGATTTCCTGGAGGCACCGAAACGAGCATGACTGAGGGTCCCGACCTGCCAACGTCACCTACACGCATCATCCTGAAGGAGATATCCGCGACGTCCTGGGAGCACCCGGCCGATCGCGCGGCACTGCAAACCCTTCGCGCCATTCCGGGGTTCGATGAAGTCATCCGCCGTATCGTCGGGTTCTTCGGCGAGCGGGGCATCAGGCTGTTGTTTCAGGCGAACGCGGTGCGCGTCGGTCCGAAGCAGTTTCCCCGGATCCACGCGCTCATGACCGAAGTGAACAGCACGATGGACTGGCCCGACCAACCCGAGTTGTACATCACGCAGACGCCCTTGGTGAACGCCGGAGCGGTGGGAGTGAATCACCCGTTCATCGTCATCAACTCGGGGGCGGTGAACCTGTTGGACGACGACGAGCTGCGCGACCTGATCGGTCACGAGTTGGGGCACATCATGAGCGGCCATTCGCTCTACCGCACGGTGCTGCTCATTCTTCTCATCTTTGGGTTCAACAATCTGCCGTTTCTCGCCGGACTCGCCCTGCTGCCGATTCAGTTGGCATTGCTCGAGTGGTCCCGCAAGGCTGAGCTCTCCGCCGACCGGGCCGGGCTCCTCGCGAGCCAGGATCCCATCGCGTCGATGCGCGTCTTCCTCAAGCTGGCGGGCGGCGGGACGATGAAAGAAATGGACGTGGACGCGTTCATGCAGCAAGCGAAGGAATACCAAGAATTGACCGATGTCGCGGACTCGGTCTACAAGCTCATCAACACGCTCTCGAGAACGCATCCGTTCAACACGCTGCGCGCCGCAGAGCTGGAGCAGTGGATATCGGACGGCGGGTATGACCGGGTGTTGCGTGGTGAATACGTCCGGCGCGGACAGGAGGAGAAAGACCGGCCTCTCACCCAAGATATCGGGGAGGCAGCCACGCATTATACGCAGACGGCGAAGGAGACCGTTTCCAATGTCGCATCCGCGGCAAGACGGGCGGCCGAAGCCTTTACCGAGGCGTTCAAGGAAGGCAACAAGAAGTGAAGATCCTGGTCGTGGGTGGTGGCGGTCGCGAGCACGCGCTCTGCTGGGCGCTGGCGCCGGCCGCCACTATTTATTGCGCCCCCGGAAACCCGGGGACGGCGGACCTCGGCACCAACATTCCTTTAGATCCGTCGGACGCGGAGGCGGTGGTCGACGCGGCGACCGAGCATCGCGTCGATCTGACGGTCGTAGGACCCGAGGGGCCGCTGGCAGCCGGTCTGGTCGACCGGCTGACGGAGCGCGGCCACCGCGTGTTCGGTCCGACACAGGCGGCCGCGCGGCTCGAGTCGTCAAAGGCCTATGCCAAAGAGGTCATGCAGGCATGCGGCATCCCGACGGCGGAGAGCGAGACGTTTACCGACGAGGCCGCCGCACTCTCCTACATCGCTCAGCACGCGGAGCCGCTGGTGGTCAAGGCCTCGGGTCTGGCTGCCGGAAAGGGCGCCATCGTGTGCGAAAACCGGCGTCAGGCCAAAACCGCGGTGACCGAGATGTTCGGGGGGCGATTCGGGGATGCTGGTAAGGAAGTCATCGTCGAGGAGTACTTGGAGGGAGAGGAGATCTCGATCCTTGCGCTCACGGACGGCGAACAGGCCACGCTGCTCCCGGCGTCCCAGGATCACAAGCGGCTCGAGGAAGGAGACCGAGGACCCAACACCGGTGGCATGGGAGCATACTCCCCTGTGTCGCTCGCCGACCGTTCGCTGCTGGATCGCGTGCTCCGGGAAATCGTCAGACCCG
>JBFIZG010000072.1:0-11594 GCA_041604955.1 Gemmatimonadales bacterium
ACAATGTGAAGTTTCGGCGTCCCGTCACCCCCGGAGACCAATTGCGCTTTGAACTCGAGATGCAGCATCTCCGCGGTCGGAATTGTCGCATGCACGGCATTGGATACGTGGACGGTCAGCCGGTCGCGGAAGCCGACATGATGGCGCGCGTCGTCGACACATGAGTTCGCGTCGTCACCCGACTGCCATCATCCACCCCAACGCCACGCTCGCGTCCGACGTCGTCGTCGGCCCCTACGTTGTCATCGGACCGCATGTCGAGATTGCGACCGCCTGCACGCTCGCTGCCCACGTCGTGATCGAACGCGACACGACGCTCGGCCCGCGGTGCACCGTCGGCGTGGGATCGGTTCTCGGGAGCGAACCGCAGGACCACAAATACCACGGACAGGCGAGCGGCCTCGTAATCGGGGCCGACACCTGCATCCGTGAATACGTGACGATCAATCGTGGAACGGTCGAGGGCGGATTGACCGCCGTTGGTGAACGCTGCTTTCTCATGTCGTACGTCCATGTCGCGCACAACTGTGTGATCGAAGACGACGTCGTACTCGCGAACGCGGTGCAACTGGCCGGGCACGTTTGCGTGGAACGGCACGCTGCCGTCGGCGGGTTGACTCCGATTCATCAGTTCGTTCGGATCGGAACGCATGCCTTCGTCGGCGGGGGGTCCCGGTTGCCGCGGGACGTTCCCCCGTACACCAAGGCGGCCGGCAACCCGATCAAGCTGTACGGGATCAACTCGACCGGGTTGATGCGGGCGGGGTTCTCGAGCGAAACCAGGCTCGCGCTCAAACGAGCGTACCGTCTCTGCTTCAATTCCAAGCTCACCGTCGCACAGGCGGCAGAACGGATTCGCTTGGAAGCGGTCCCGATCCCGGAAGTCGAGCGGTTCGTTGACTTCGTGGCGCGCTCCGAGCGGGGGGTACTCGTCTGACCCGCCTTCTCGTCTCCGTCGGCGAACAGTCGGCTGACGCCTACGCGGCGCGCGTCGTTCGCGCGCTTCGAGTCGAGCGGCCGTCGGTTGAGGTTGAAGCCGTGGGCGGCTGCGAGCTCGCCGATGCCGGCGCCACCATCGTCGCATCGAGTGAAACCCTGTCGGTGATGGGCGCGGTGGAGACCATCTCGTCGATCCCGACTCACGTGCGCCTACATCGGGTCCTGGCGCGCCGGCTGCGCGCCGGACGATATGACCTCGCCGTCCTCGTCGACTACCCCGGCTTCAACATGTCGCTTGCCGCGGTGGCCGCGCAGGCCGGGGTGCCGGTGCTGTATTATGTCGCGCCGCAACTGTGGGCGTGGGGCGAATGGCGGGTCGCGCGGCTCCGCCGGCACGTGCAGTCGCTTGCCGTCGTCTTGCCCTTCGAACAACAGTTCTTCACGGAGCGAGGCGTCGTGGCGACGTTTGTCGGCCACCCGCTGTTGGACCGGGCGTCCCCGGTGTCGGGCGTCGCCGCGAGACGGACGCTTGGAATCCCGGACACCGGACCGGTTCTCGGTGTCTTCCCCGGCAGTCGGTATCAGGAGGTTCGGCGACTCTGGCCTGTGCTGCGCGACGCCGCCCGTCGCCTGACGGCAGTGGAACCGCGACTCACGGTCGTAGTGGCCGGGACCCGGATGGCTCACTACCCCGACGCAGAAGGCTTCACCGTGTGGCGGGGGGCCGCCGAACTCGTGCACGCAGCGGCCGATGTCAGTCTCTGCAAGTCGGGAACGACCACCCTGGAAGCTGCCCTGAGCGACACGCCAATGGTGATCGCGTACCGCATGCACCGACTCTCCTACGCCATCGCAAAACGGGCGGTCAACGTCCCCTACGTTGGGCTGGTGAACCTGATCGTGAACCGAGGCGTGGTGCCGGAGTTGATTCAGCAACGTGCGACACCAGATGCCCTGGCGGCTGCGGCCATGCCGCTGCTCGACGTAGACGGCCGAGCGGCCCGCGAACAGCGCGAGGCGTTTCGGGAAGTTCGGGCTCGGCTCGGCAGCCCCGGCGCGGCCCAACGGGTGTCGTCGATGGCCCTCACTATGGTCGCCTGACCCGTGGTCCCCAACCTGCTGCAGCGACTAGCCGGTCTGCTGGCGCGGACGTGGCGGTTGGACATCGTGGGAGACGATCACGTGCGACAGCTCCGCAGCCAAGCGACACCGATTGTGTTCGCCGTGTGGCACGGGCAGCTCCTGGCGCCGCTGTGGCACAGACGACACGAAGGCATCACCCTGTTGGTGAGCGGGCACACAGACGGGCAGTACCTGTCGGGTGCAGCCATTGGATGGGGTTATCAGGTGATTCGTGGCTCGAGTACGCGTGGCGGGGTTGGGGCTCTGCGAGGCATCCTGCGAGTGCTTGGGAATGGAGGCGACGTGGCATTCGCTCCGGATGGTCCGCGAGGGCCCGCACAGCTGGCGAAGCAAGGCGCCGTGGCGGTCGCGAGCAGGCGGGGAGCCGCCATCGTTCCGGTGGGAGCCGTCGCGTCATCCGCGTGGACCCTACGTTCCTGGGATCGGTTCTCGATCCCGCGACCCTTTTCCAAGGTCCGGATCGTCTACGGACTGCCCATTCGAATTGCGAGCGCCCGGGCGCGGGAGGGAGTCGCCCAACTGGGGGCCGCCCTGACCGCCGCCTCGCAATCGGCGACGTGCTGATCGCCCGCTGGTTGTGGTCGCGCCGGTCGGCACCGGCGCGGGTAGCGCGCTTCGCCCTGCTGCCAGTGTCGTTCGCCTTTCGCATACTGATGGCTGCCCGCGCGAGCGGGTACCGGCACCGGTTGCTCCCCTCCCGCTCCGTCGGGGTGCCGACGGTCGCGGTCGGGAACCTCACCGTCGGTGGTTCCGGGAAGACTCCAATCGCGGCATGGATCGCGGCATACTACGCGTCGCGCGGTCTGATCCCGGGGATCGTTCTCCGAGGGTACGGAGGCGATGAGGGAGACGTGCATCGGCGGCTGGTGCCCGATGCGGTCGTCGTCGAAGAACCCGACCGTCTCGCGGCGTGTCGCCAGGCGGAACTCCGTGGGGCTCAGGTCGTAGTGCTCGACGATGCCTTCCAGCGGCTCGATATCACACGCGACCTGAACATCGCGGTGGTGAGTGCCGAGTCGGGTCGCGCCGTCCCGTGGACACTGCCGGCCGGACCGTGGCGGGAAGGGTGGCGTGCGTTAAAGCGGGCTGACCTCGTCGTGGTAACCCGCAAACGCGCGAGTCTGGACGCTGCCACGTCGATTGCCACTCGGGTCAGCAAGATCGCACGGGGGCGCCCAGTCGCCATCGCGCGACTCGGAATCGCGCGGTTTCAAGGCCTCGTCACCGGTACACCAATGGAGGCGACCACGATCGACGGACGTCGGGTGCTCGCGTCGGCGGGGATCGCGGACCCGGATACGTTTGCGGCGCAGTGCCGGGCGATCGGCGCCGACGTGCGGCTCATCCCGTGGGGCGATCACCACCCGTTCTCGCCAAACGACATCCGCGAGCTAGTGCTCGCGGGACGCCGAGTTGATTACGTTGTAATCACTGAAAAAGACGCCGTGAAGCTCAGGAGTCGTTGGCCCGGACATCGTCCGGAGCCGCTCGTGGCGTTGCTCGACCTCGTCTGGGAGCGGGGACAGCGCGGAGTGGAGCGGGCGCTCAACACCGTGGTGATGGACATCGACGCCTTGTTGGCCGGCACGTAAGGGATTCTATTCGCGACGACGGGTTGGAGGAATGATCGACGGTACGAAGACCGACCGCCGGAGTCTGACGGCGCAGGAGATCTTGGGTCGCAATAAGGATCCGCATCTCGACGAGCACAATCCCTTCGAAGCGATGATGGCTCGCTTCGATTACGCGGCCGAGCTTCTGAACCTCGATCCGGGCATCTACAAGGTGCTGCGGCAACCCGAGAAACAGGTGATCGTCTCGGTCCCCACTCAGCTGGACAACGGCGATCTCGAGGTCTTTCAGGGGTTCCGGGTTCTTCACAACACGTCGCGCGGGCCTGGTAAGGGTGGCATTCGCTTCGACCTTCGCGTCACGCTCGACGAGGTGAAGGCGCTGGCTGCCTGGATGACCTGGAAATGCGCCGTCGTCAATATTCCGTTTGGCGGGGCGAAGGGTGGCGTCGTCTGCGACCCAACGAATCTCTCCATCCGGGAGTTGGAACGGATTACGAGACGGTACACGGCCGCGCTGGTCGACGTGATGGGTCCCGACTCCGACATTCCGGCACCGGATGTCAACACCAACGAGCGCGTCATGGCGTGGATCATGGATACGTATTCCATGCACAAACGTCATCCGGTCACCGCGGTCGTGACCGGGAAGCCCGTCGAAATGGGCGGGTCGTTGGGCAGACGGGAGGCGACGGGGCGGGGATGCATGATCGCCACCATCGAAGCGCTGAAACACCTTGGCCTGCCGCTCCGGGGAACCAAGGTTGCGGTCCAGGGATTCGGAAACGTGGGATCGGTCGCGGCCCAGTTGTTGGAACAGGAAGGGTTGACCGTCGTCGCCGTGAGCGACGTGGCAAGCGCCATCCACAACCCCAACGGCATCTACATCGCCGATGCCATCCGGTGGATGCGAGAACACCGCTATCTCACGGGGTATCCCGGTGGTGACGAGATTCCGATTGACGATCTCTTCCGCCTCGACGTCGACGTCTTGGTGCCCGCGGCAGTTGAGAATGCGATTACCCGCAAGAATGCCAGGGACATCAAGGCGAAGATCATCTGCGAGGGCGCCAACGGCCCGACCACCGCTGGCGCCGATGAGATACTGGAGGAGAAGGGGATCTTCGTCATTCCAGACATTCTCGCGAACGCCGGTGGCGTCACGGTGAGTTATTTCGAGTGGGTGCAGGATCGTGGAGGGTACTTCTGGGATGAGGCAACGGTGAACGAGCGTCTTCACGCCATAATCAATCGCTCGTTCCACGATGTGCTCTCAGTGTCGGAACGCCATTCAGTCAACATGCGGATCGCGGCGTACATGCTCGCGATCGAGCGCGTCGCCGCCGTTCATCGCTTACGCGGCTTGTATGCCTGATGAAAGCCGTCGTCGTCGCGGTCGGGCGGGTGAAGGACCCCGCTTTCCGCGACGCCTGCGCTGAGTACGAACGCCGCATTCGGCGCTATTTCACGTTTGAAATCCGCGAAGCACGCGAGGCGGGACCGCGCGCGAGAGATCCCGCGGCGGTCCGGGGGGCGGAGGCCGCCTCGCTCCGGAAGCTCGTGGTCGCCGGGTCACGCACGGTGGCGCTCACGAGAGACGGAGTCGCGGAGCCAAGCTTGGCGTTCGCCCGCCGCGTCGGAGAGTGGATCGCAGCGGCCCGCGACGTTACCGTGCTCCTCGGTGGCGCACACGGACTCGATCGGACGGTGCTCCAGGAGGCAGACACACGTCTGAGCCTTTCGTCGTTCACCCTGTCACACGAACTGGCGCGCCTGGTCTTTCTCGAGCAGCTCTATCGCGCGTGCACGATCCTGCGAGGAGAACCGTATCACAAGGGATCCGCATGACAGAGTGGTTCGAGCAATGGTTCGGCGAAGAGTATCTCCGACTCTACCCGCATCGTGACGAGCGCGACGCGGCGGAGGCGGTCGCGCTCATCACCACGGCGACACCCCTCGAAAACCGCGCGGTGTTCGACCTGGCGTGCGGTCCCGGGCGACACGCCCAGGTGATTCGCCAGACGGGGGCGAAGGTGGTGGGGCTCGATCTCTCGTTACCACTGCTACGGCGCGCGAGAGCCGGGATCCCCCCGCTCGCGGTGATTCGAGGGGACATGCGGATCCTCCCCTTCGGGAACGATACGTTCGACGTGGTGACGAATCTGTTTACGAGCTTTGGCTACTTTACGACGGACGAACAGCATACCGCCGTACTCAGCGAGGTGGCTCGCGTGCTTCGGACCGGAGGCACGTTCATCATCGACTTCCTGAACGCGGAACAGGTCAGGGCGGAACTCGTGTCGAAAGAGGAACGCGTCGTCGCCAATCAACGAGTGGCCATCGAACGCCATCTCTCCGGTGACGACCGATTCGTCGTCAAGGAAATGCATTTGGTCGATGAAGGCCGGAGCTTTCTCGAACGCGTGCGTCTGTACACGCCGGCGGAACTCGAGGCTATGCTCGACTCCGCGGGACTGGCGGTGCGGGAGCGCTTCGGCGACTATAGCGGTTCGCCCCTCACCCTCCAGAGCCCACGGGCATTCTTGGTGGCGGAACGCCGATGACCATCCGATTCGAGACGACCGCCTCTCCGCTTCAGCCCTTCGACGTCGAAGCGATCCTCTCGCGCCGGGACCGCCCCATCGACCCGGCCCTCGAGCCGGCGTTTCTCACCGGTGCCGAAGGCGCGACGAACCTCGCCCGCCTCCTGACCGGCGAAGCGCTGTGCGTCACCACGGGCCAGCAACCCGGATTGTTGACGGGACCGCTGTACACGGTTTACAAGGCGCTGTCCGCGGTGGCTCTCGCGCGGACGCTGGAAGCTCGACTCGAACGAGCCGTGGTGCCGGTGTTCTGGGTGGCCGGTGACGACCACGACTTTGCCGAAGCAAACCACCTCTATTCCGTAGGTGCCGCGAACGAGATCCGCTGTCACACGCTCAGGACACGGGCAGACGAGGCGCCGCTCACGCCACTCTATCGGGAGCCCGTGGGGAACGAGATCGAGCAGGTGTTGGCTGCCATTGCAGAGGACACACCGGCGAGCGAGTTCCGGCCGGCGGTGTTCGAGTGGATTCGTCGTCATTATCATCCGGGCAACGATCTCGCCTCCGCCTTCGCCGGTGCCATGGTCGAGCTTCTGGATCGTTTCGGTCTCGTGGTATTCGACCCGACCGCGCCGGCCGCGAAACGGGCGATGGCTCCGCTGCTCCGACAGGCACTCGAGCAGGCGCGAAACCTCGATGACGCCCTCGTCGAACATCTCGATGATCTTACGCGCGGTGGGCACGAGACTCCGGTGCAGGCGGCCTCGGGGGCGACGTTGGTTCTGCTCGAGGCGGAGTTGGGACGTGACCGGCTCCTGTTCGACGAATCAGGGTTCACGACACGGCGGTCTGGCGAACGACTGACGCTCGACGACCTCCATGCAACGGTAGACGAATCTCCGCAGCGATTCTCTCCGAACGTGCTCCTGCGACCCGTGGTCGAAGCCGCCATCCTTCCGACCGTCGCGTACGTGGCGGGCCCCGGGGAGCTGGCATACCTGGAGGAGTGCGACCCGATCTATGAGGGATTGGGCGTCCCGGCCCAGGCACGCGTGCCCCGATGGTCCGGCGTGGCGATCGAACCACACGTCGACAAGGTCCTGGAGAAGTTCGGGATCGACGTCGAGGATTTGGCCGCGCCGGCTGGTGCATTGGAGACGCGACTCGTACGAAACGACATCCCACAGGCGGCGAAGGACGCCCTCGGCCAGCTACGCGAGACGGCGCAGGTAGAGTACGATCGGCTGGCAGACGCCGTTTCGGCCGTCGACCCGACGCTCGAGAAACCGATTCGCCAATCAGGGCGTGGCGCGCTCCGAGACCTCGGCAACATCGAAAAGCGCATCGTGACCCACTTGAAAAAACAAAACGATGTGGCCAACCGACAAATCGCGAAAGCGCGCGCCCATCTGTTTCCTCTCGGTAAACCACAGGAACGCAGTTTGAACATCGTTCCGTTCCTCACCCGATACGGCTCCGAGTTTGTCGATGAGGTGTACGTGGCGTGTACGGTCTGGAGCGCGCCACTTGAAACCGCTTCTAGCAAGGCGTAGGATTCCAGCCATGTTCTGGGCCATCGGTGTTTTTCTCTTACTGCTCATCGCGTTGCTCATTCCGATACTCGCGATCGTCATCGACTCACCGATCGCGCGGAACGTGTTCCGCGGTTCGGACGAGATCAAGGGCGAAGACCTGCTCGGTCGCATACAATCGTTGGAAAGCGATGTTGAGCAGCTAGCGCGCGCGCTCGACGCTCAGCGTGAAGAAACGCAATTTGTGCAGCGTTTGCTCGAAAATCCCGACAGGCGCGACTCCGCTGCCGAAGAGTCCCACCGCTCAGAGCCGTAGTCAGATGCCCCCTGCATCGGGGCGACCGGCCGCCCATGTCGGCGCCGGTATACTCCTGAGCCGCCTCCTCGGCCTCATCCGAGAGCGCGTATTCGCCCACTACTTTGGGAACGGGATGGAGGCCGACGCCTTCAGAGCCGCGCTGCGCATTCCCAATGTCATCCGAAACCTCTTGGGTGAAGGCACGCTCTCCGCGTCGTTCATTCCGGTCTATGCGGGAATGATCGAGCAGGGAAAACACGAGGACGCACGCCGGCTGTCGGGAGTCATCGCCTCGCTGCTCGTCTTGCTCGCGGCGACGGCCGCGCTTCTTGGCATCGTGTTGGCGCCTGCAATCACCGACTTCGCGGCGCCAGGGTTCGCGGGACGCCAGCGAGAGCTGACGGTCACGCTCGTCCGGATCATGTTCCCCATGGCGGGTGTCATGATTCTCTCGGCGTGGTGTTTGGGGGTGCTAAACACCCATCGTCGTTTTTTCCTCTCGTATGCCGCGCCCGCCATGTGGAACATCGCCCAGATCGCGACGCTTCTGGCTGCGGGCGGCGTGTTGATGGGGGCGTCACTCTCGATCGCATTGGCGTGGGGGGCGCTCGCCGGAAGCGTGCTGCAGATCGGTGTGCAGCTCCCTGCGGTGCTCCGGCTCGTCCAGCGGATGCATTGGGGTGTGAGCCTCGAGACGACCGGTGTCCGACGTGTCCTCGGCGCCTGGGTCCCGGTGGTCATTGGCGGGGGTGTGGCGCAAATCTCGAGCATCATCGATATCCAACTCGCCTCCCTCCTTGGCCAGGGGTCTGTATCCATCCTGAGCTACGCGCAGCTCATCGCGATTCTCCCTGTTTCCCTGTTTGGGGTGAGCGTCGCCGCGGTGGCCCTTCCTGAGCTCAGCAGAGAAGCCGCGTCCGGGGAAACCGAAGAGCTGCGTCGTCGCGTCGCAAACGGCATGCGCCGGATTGGGTACTTCATTATCCCATCGGCAGTCGCATTTGTCGTGCTGGGGGGCCCCATCGTGGGCTTCCTCTTTCAGACCGGCGCGTTTGCCGCCGACGATACGGCGCTCGTCGCGAGCGTCCTGGCCGCGTACGGACTGGCCGTTCCGGCACAGGCCACCATCAAACTGCTTGCGTCGGGACACTACGCGCTGGGTGACACGCGTACGCCCGTCCGTATCGCCGTGCTCGCCGTCGCTACGTCGGCGGGGACGGCCTTTATCCTCATGCAACGATTTGGCCCGGTTGGGATCGCGTTGGGAGCGGCTGCCGGCAGCTATCTGAACGTCGTGCTGAACGGCTACCTGCTGCGCCGTCGTCTAGGCGCTTTCTTCGGTCGCGTGGGGTTGGGCTTACAACTCAAGTCCGCCGCGAGCGCCGCGCTGGCTGGCGTCGTCGGCTACATCGTGATGACGGCGCTCGCAGGAGCCGCCGTGTGGCTCGTGGCCCTCGGCGCCGCAGGCGCGTTCAGCGTGGTGTACGGCGGGATCACGCTGGCCCTCGGCCACCCTGATGCACGAGCCGTTGGAACCTTGTTCCGCCGCGAATCACGCTGAGAGTCTCGTTGATTTCTGATTAGCTTTCGCACCATGGCATCTCAGCCCGACACCGCGCTCGAGCGAAAGATCGCGTCGCTACCGGACGGCCCCGGTGTCTACATGTGGGCGGACCGTGCCGGGGAGATCCTTTACGTCGGGAAGGCAAAGCGGCTTCGCCAACGGGTTCGTAACTATTTCACCACCGACCATGACACGAGCCCAAAGAACCGCATGCTCGTGCGACGAATCGCCGACGTGAGCGTAATCGTGGTGAAATCCGAGGCTGAAGCGCTCATCCTCGAGAACAATCTCATCAAACAGCACCAGCCGCGGTTCAACATCCAACTCCGTGACGACAAGAGCTATCCATACGTCGCCGTGACGCTGGAAGAACGCTTTCCCCGGGTCTTGGTCGTCCGCGGAATGAGCCTCACTGGGGCCAAGTACTTTGGTCCGTACACGGACGTTGCGGTGCTCAGACGGACGCTCCGCGTCCTTCGACGCGTGTTCACCATACGCTCGTGTCATTACCGTCTGCCAGACGAGGCCCCGGAGCGCCCATGTCTCGACTATCACATTCATCGCTGCTTGGCCCCGTGCGTCGGTCTGCAGGGCGAAGCCGCCTATCGGGAGATGATCGACGACGCGGTGGCCTTTCTCGAGGGAAAGACCGTTGAGGTGCGCACGCGATTGCGTCAGCGAATGGAGGAAGCCGCCGAGCGATTGGATTTCGAACGAGCCGCCGAGCTCCGGAATTCCATCGAATGGCTCGAGCAAGTCGAGCAGCCCCAGCGCGTCCAAGTCGTGGGAGGGGGCAACACCGACGCCGTGGGATACGCGCGCGACGATGACGATGCCGTGTGCGTGGTCATTCGCGTGAGGAAGGGCAAGGTCATTGCCACCGATCAGCGGTTTTTGAAAAACCTCGCGGAAGAATCCGACGGAGCGGTCCTCAACGCCTTCCTCGTTCGTTACTACGTGGGAACCGAAGGTCGGGCGCGTCGTGCGGTCCTGCCGTTTGCGCCCGACGATGTCGAAACGCTCTCCGCTCTCGTGCCCGACACGGTATTGCTCGTGCCCCAACGAGGTATCAATCATCGACTGGTGGCGCTCGCCGACCAGAACGCGCGCAACCTCTTGGAGAGTTTCAAGATCGAGGCGCTCGAGACCGAGGAGCGCGCTGAAGATCCCGTCTACGCGCTCGGACGTGACCTGGGACTCACCGTGTTGCCGCGGAGTATGGCGTGCATCGACATCTCGACCAACCAGGGAAGCGATACGGTCGGATCCCTTGTCTGGTTCGAGGCGGGACGGCCCAAGCGAAGTGAATATCGTCGGTTCAAGATCCGTGGACCGGGAACCCACGACGACGTTGCCGCCATCCACGAAGTCGTAACGCGATACTTGACGCGCCGCGTGAACGAGGATCGTCCTCTCCCGGATCTCCTCGTGGTCGATGGCGGGAAAGGACAGCTGAATGCCGCGAGGAAAGCGCGAAACGCTCTCGGGCTCGAGACGCCACCCCTGGCAAGCTTGGCAAAGCGGGAAGAGGAGGTATTTCTCCCCGACCGAAAAGCGAGCATTCGTCTGTCTCGGCGGTCTCCATCCTTGCGCCTGTTGCAGCGGGCGCGTGACGAGGCGCATCGGTTCGCCGTGACGTACAATCGCAAGCGGCGCGCCGAGCGGACGGTAACCTCGGCGCTCCTGGAAATTCCGGAGATCGGGGAACGGCGCCGTCGCCAATTACTCGAGACATTTGGAAGCCTAGCGGGAGTCCGTCTCGCCACCGCCCAGGAAATCGCCTCGGTGCCGGGGTTCTCGCCCCGGCTCGCGCAACGCGTCCTCGACTATCTAAAGTCATGACGATCGCAAAATGGTCGCTGCGCTGCTCGAGGTGTGACGAAAATCGCGACGCGGACGGCTTGCCGACGTTGTGCGACAGATGCCAATCACCCTGGCTCGTCACCTACAGCACGCCGCCGCCGCCCTCCACCAGGAGTGCGTTTCTGCTCCGCCCCTGGA
>JBFIZG010000073.1:0-11557 GCA_041604955.1 Gemmatimonadales bacterium
CATGCGTTCGGCCAGCTCGCCGGCGACGGAGTCGATCTTCACGTAGCGCGTGAGGGTGACCCCGAGCGCGCCTTCGACCGTGACGATGTTGACGAAAGTTGGCGCCGGCGCCCGGAGCGCGAGACCGATCGCAATCACCGAGCTGTCGGCCTCGATGCCCTCCAGACCCTCGGGCGGCAGTACCCCGGTCACGGTGCTGTCGACAACCGAGTCGGGGATGCTGATGATTCCCACGAGGGTGCTGTCGTCAAAGAACGGGTCGACGTCGGCGTGCGTCACGAGTGAGTCCACGGTCGCCGGCAGGCGGTGAACCGCGAGCCCCAGGTCGGGGACATCAAGTGACCTGCCAGCGAGAAGAAAGTTGATGGTGAACGAATCCGTTTGCACGATCGGCCGCCGTCCCTCTGCGTCGATCAACGAATCGGAGAACGGAAGGAACCGGATGACGCCACGCGCCTCGATGCCGGGCCCGCCGTTCGCCGCCGAAACCTGCATGCGGACTGCCTGGTGCGCCTGGACGTACCCACGAAACGAACTGTCGCGGACGATGTTGGCGACCAAGACGGTGTCACGTACCCGAATCTTGGTGGACGGACAGAAATCCGGACATGCTCCAGGAGCAGTCACGTCCTGCGAGCATGCGATGACAACCAGGAGCAGGCCGGAACTAAGCCAGCCGCGTCGTTTTCCCATGTATATCAAACGAATCGAGAATAGCCATGATGACGGCATCGACGGGGCGATCCCGTGTGACATCCGTTTGGCGGGCCGACGACCCGCTGGCGTAGAGCACGACTTCGCCCGCTCCCGCGCCGACGGCGTCAACCGCGATCACATAGCCGCCATCCGGCTTCAAATCGGTGTTCAGGTTTTCGATCACGAGAAACTTCACGCCTTCGAGTGACGGATCCTTGCGCGTAGCCACGACGGTTCCCGCCACCCGTCCCATTTTCATCGTTGTAGATCCTTTTTTGAGAACGCGTCCGGTAAGAGATCGCGGAGTTCCCACCGGCGGGTGCCAGCAGGCCCGACGGCCTCGACGACGAGACTTCGTCCAAACTCCGCCAACGCCTGACGGCACGCTCCACAGGGGGCCGCCGGCGGAGACGATTCGGTCACCACGACGATACGCGTGAAGCGACGGGCGCCCGCCGTGATCGCGGCCCCCAGGGCGACCCGCTCGGCGCAGTTCGTGAGCCCGTAGGAAACGTTCTCTACGTTGGCGCCCACAAAGACCCGTTTGTCGTCCGCCTCGAGCGCCGCGCCCACGCGGTACTCGCTATACGGCGCATACGCCTGGGTCTGCGCGTCCCGCGCCGCCTGGGTCAATGCGTCAGCCAGTGAACACCTCTCCAAGAAAGGACCGTCCAACACCGGGCGCGAGCCCAAAGTACTCCTCGACCGTCGCGCCAAGGTCGGCAAAGGTCTCCCGCGTTCCAATCGACACCCGTTTCACGTTCGGCCCGACCACCAGGACCGGCACGGCCTCGCGCGAGTGATCCGTCGAAGCAGTGGTGGGATCGTTTCCGTGATCCGCTGTCAGGATCATGAGGTCCCCCTCCCGCAACAGGCCAACCAGCCGAGGCAGCTCACGATCCAATTCGAGCAACCCGTTGTAGAACCCCGTAGCGTCGTTCCGGTGCCCCCAGGCTTGATCGAATTCTATCACATTCGCAAACAGGAACCCCAAATCTAACGACCCGAGGTGTTCCGCGATCATGGAATAGGCCTCTCGATTGGTGGCCGTGTGGCGGCTGGCGATGGCCCGACCCGCGAAGAGATCGTCCACCTTGCCCACCCCGACGCGGGGAATACCGGCCTCCTCGAGCCTGTCGAGCAGCGTGGCCGCTGGGGGCTGAATGGAGAAGTCCTTGCGGTTGTGCGTCCGCTGAAAGGCGCCCGGGGACCCAACAAACGGCCGCGCGATGACCCGGGACACGGCGTGTTCACCCACCAGAATGCGCTCCCGCGCGATCCGACACGCGGCATACAGTTCGTCCAAGGGAATGTGTTCCTCGTGGGCGGCGACCTGGAAAACGCTGTCAGCTGACGTGTAGACGATCCAGGCACCGGTACGCAGTTGTTCGGGTCCGAACTCGTCGATGATGGCGGTACCGGACGCCGCCTTGTTGCCCAGAACGCCCCGGCCGGTGAGCTGCTCGAATTGGGTCACCAGAGTCTCTGGAAAACCCCTCGGATAGGTCCGGAACGCGCTGTCGAGGAGCACGCCGCAGATTTCCCAGTGCCCGGCAGTGCTGTCCTTGCCGGGCGAGCGTGGCAGAGCAACCCCATGAGCGGCCGACGGGGCTCTGCAGCGCATGCCCTCGAGCGGCCGGCAACACCCGAGGCCGAGTTGTTCGAGGTAGGGTAACCTCAGCCCGCCGACCGCTTTGGCGACGTTTCCGAGCGTGTCGCTGCCGCCATCGCCAAACGCCTCCGTGTCCGGAGCTGCGCCAATCCCGACCCCGTCCAGCACGATCAGGACGACCCGACCCGCCCTATCCGCGTTCAATCGCCGACGTACATTCTGGGTACTCGTGTCCCCAACCCCGTCAAGATCTCGTACGAAATCGTACCGGCCCACTCGGCGAACTCATCGAGCGTGACTTCCTGAGATTCATCTCGCCCGATCACTGTTGCGACGTCTCCCACGGCAACGCCACTCTCGTCGTGTCCAAGATCGACCATGACGAAATCCATCGTCACGCGCCCCACCATCGGGTAACGGACTCCATTGATGATCGTGTGCGCCTTCCCCTGAACCGACCGTCTGACGCCGTCGGCGTACCCGATCCCGATCGTCGCGACCGTTGTGTCGCACGGAGCGGCCCACTCGCCCCCATAGCTGACCGTCTCACCCCGAGCGACACGCCTGAGGCTCACGACCCGAGCGCGGACACTCGCCACCGGCGCTGGCGCCGGAAGATCGTGCCCGATGGCACCACCGTACAAGAAGATCCCCGGGCGAACCAGATCCAACTTCTGTTCCAACCGCCACGCGCCTGCGCTGTTTGACGCGTGCACGAGTGAGGGCCGCGTCGCAAACATCGAGAGCGACCGCTCGAACCGGGACCACTGCATCACCACTGTTTCCGGCCCTTCATCCGCCGCGAGAAAGTGCGTGAACGCCCCTTCGAGATGAGGACTCGAGATCGACGAAAGCCGCGCATCGTCCCAGCGGATTCCGCAGCGTCCCATTCCGGTATCGATCTCGACGTGAAACGGCAAACGCCACTGTGCAATGAGATCGGGATCGTCGAGCGTCGCTCTCAGGTCGTGCGTTCGATACGTCTCTTGTTGAGCGGCAACTGGGGGCGTGAAGACGACGATCGGGCGGCGAATCCCGACGTCGCGTAGCTCGATCCCTTCGTCAACCGTCGCAACGCCGTACCCCCACGGCTCGAGCTGCTCGAGCGTTTCGACGAGCCGAACGCCGAGCCCGTACGCGCGGGCCTTGACCATGGGCAACAGTCTAGCGCCAGCGGCCGCCTCGACCGCACGCGCATTGGCCAGGAGATTGGCCAAGTCCACTTCAACCCACGCGCGGTTGTTTCGGGGCAACGTTGACACGTTCACGACAGGACGGGTATTGTACCGGCCCAATTATGCAAATGCAAGAACCATCAGCGCTTGGACGCATCGTGGAACTGGTACGGGACCTCCGGCGGCGGTGTCCGTGGGATGCCCGGCAAACCCCCGACTCACTGCGACCCTACCTGGTCGAAGAGGCGCTCGAACTCGACCACGCACTCGCGTCGGGTGACGCCGACGCCATCCGCACCGAACTCGGCGACGTCCTGCTGCACGTCGCATTTCAAATCGTGCTGGCGGAGGAGACGGGCGCGTTTGGGTCGGAGGACGTGACCCGGACCATCGAGGAAAAGATGTGGCGCCGGCACCCGCACCTCTACCACGATGCGCCGGTCCCCGAGTCCTGGGAGCGGTCCAAGCTCGTCGACGAGCCCCGCGCTCGCAGCGTGCTGGACGGGCTCCCGCCCACGCTCCCGGCGCTGATCATGGCGTCGCGATTGCAAGAGCGCGCGGCGGGCGTTGGTTTCGATTGGCCCGACTCGGAGGGGCCGCGGGCGAAGGTGCGGGAGGAACTCGGGGAACTCGAGGCCGAGATCGAAGCAGACGCCGACGCCGAGCGCGTCGAGGCAGAGGTGGGTGATCTGCTCTTTTCGTTGGTGAACCTGGCGCGGAAGCTGAACGTGGACCCGCGCAGGGCGTTGGAGCGTGCCAACGCACGGTTTGTCGATCGGTTTGCGGCGCTGGAGCGGCTCGCCGCCGAGCGAGCCATCGACGTGGGAAGCGCCAACCTGGAGACGCTCGACGCGTTATGGGATGAGGTAAAGACGCGCTAATCCCGGTCGCCGCGCGGGCTACGGGTAGAGACGGGTCATCATCCGCGGAAACGCGGCGGCTTCGCGAATGTGGGGGATACCCGTGATCCAGGCGACGAGACGTTCTACACCGAGTCCAAACCCGGAGTGCACGAACGTCCCGTACTTCCGAAGATCCAAGTACCACGCGTAGTTCTCTTCCGGCAATCCCTCTTCCCGAATCCGACCCAACAACGCGTCGTGATCGTCTTCCCGCTGGCTGCCTCCGATGATCTCACCATATCCTTCAGGCGCCAGGCAGTCGTTGTTGAGCACCGTTCGCGGGTCGTCCGGGTTCCGCTTCATGTAGAATGCGCGGACCTCCCGGGGGTAGTTGTACACGAACACCGGGCGATCGAGATCGCGCGCCAACATGGTTTCCTCATCGGCGCCCAAGTCTTGTCCCCACTCGATCTCTACACCCGCTGCACGGAGTCGCTCGACCGCTTCCGTGTACGAAAGCCGATCGAAAGGCGTGGTCACATTGGAGAGAACGGAGGTGTCTCGCTCCAGCACGAGGAGATCGTCAGACGACCGCTCCAAACACCGTTCCACGATGTACGAGAGAAAATCCTCTTGGAGCCGCATATTGGCTTCGGAATCGTTCCAGGCTACTTCGGGCTCCACCATCCAAAACTCGGCGAGATGACGGCGGGTTTTGGACTTTTCGGCCCGAAATGTGGGGCCAAAGCAGTATACTCGTCCGAGCGCTGCGGCCGCGGCTTCGAGGTAGAGTTGGCCTGTCTGAGCCAAATACGCTTTTCCGAGATCGAAGTATTCCGTCTCGAACAGTGTTCCCGCGGATTCCCCAATGGACCCGGTGAGCAGCGGTGTGTCGACGAGGACGAACTCACGCTGATACAGGAAATCGCGAATCGCCTGGATAACCTCGTGTCGGATGCGGAGAATGGCGACCTGACGGGAGGAACGGAGCCACAGGTGGCGGTGTTCGAAGAGGAAGGCCGTCCCGTGTTCTTTCTTGGAGACCGGAAAATCAACGCTTTGCCCAATCACGTGCAATGCCGTCACACCGAGCTCGACGCCCCCGGGCGACCGTGCATCCTCTCGCACTTCCCCGCTCAGCAACACCGAGGTTTCGAGCGAGAGCGCGCGAAACGTCTCCCAGACGTCCGGGTCGACGTCATTCTTGAGGAGGACGCATTGCAGGGAGCCCGTACCGTCGCGCAGGACCATGAACGCGATCTTTCCGCTCGATCGCGTGGTGGTCACCCAACCCCGCACCGAAACCGTCTCCCCAATTCGGGAAGACAATCCCCTGATCTCCGTTTGTTGCGACATAGGGCGGGAATCGTAGCGGGGGCATTGCTGACTGTCAACGCGATTGCGTGCGCTCCGCACATTCCACGCGGTCCCGACATCGAGTCGCGTTCGTCGCCGGAATACCTCGGAGCATCCGGACGTGCACCGTCCGCGGTCGATTCGATTTCGGACGCCCCGGCACTGGTGTGGCGACGCAAAGTGGGACCTGCGGTCGTGGGATCGGTGGCGTTGGGCGATAGCGTGCTGGCGATCCAGGCCACGACCAGGTACCTCTGGGTCCTGTGGCGCGGAACCGGAGAACGCGCGTGGCGGAAGCGTCTGAACGCGCCCGGCGCCACCGGTCCGCTCCTCACCCCTACGCGAGTGTTCGCGGCGAGCAGCGGCCAGAATGGGACGCTGTACGCGTATTCGTTGAAAGACGGGGACAAGATCTGGTCAGAGCGATTGGGCCCGATTCAGGGACACCTAGCGCGACACGGAGAAGCTGTGTTCGCGGCAACCGAGAGTGGGTGGGTCCACGCGCATGACCTCGAAACGGGCGAGCCAACCTGGCAACGCCGCCTCCCCGGTCGTATTCGGGGCGGCGTCACCGTGGTTGGACCGCGACTGGTCGTCGCAACCGACGACTCGCTCTACATGCTGGCAGCCACCGACGGCGCACTCGTCACGTCCACGGCGACGGGTGGCGCCATCGTGAACGCACCGGCGATCCAACACGAGACGATGGTCGTTACGTCGCCCGACGGGTTTCTCGCATTCCTCGAGGTCGAGAGTCTCAGGGAACAGTGGCGGCTCGAAATTGACGCTCCGGTGTTCGGGAGTCCGGCCATTGCGCGAGACACGGTATTCGCCATCTCGGTCGACGGCGCGCTCTGGACGGTCCCCCTGGCTGCGCCTCAGGCCGTTCGACACATTCGGCTGGGCGCTGCCATTCGCGCTTCCCCGGCGCCGCTTGCCAGGGGAATCCTCGTGGGAACGCTGGCTGGGGAGGTACGTTGGTATAATCCGTACGCCCGTGAACCACGTGTCCGGCTCCAGATGGCCGGGCCACTCGAGCAGCCGCCGCTCGTGAGTCGCGGTGACATGGTGATCGCCGACGGACGCGGTGTGGTGCAGCTATGGCATTGAAATCCACTCGGTCAGGAGACCGGCACTGGATGAACCCCGCTATGATCGCGGTCGTGTTGGGGGCGTCGGTTGCCGCACCGCTGGCCGCACAGAGCGTGCCCATGCCCAGCGAACGCCCGTGGTATGTCAGCGTTTCGCGATACGGAAAATGGGTGTCACTCGCGGGGGCGGCGGGTCTGGTCACGGCAGCCGCGGTGTTCGACAGCGATGCGCGGGCGGCGGACGCGGCGCTCTCCGGTTTCTGCGAACCCGATCCGACCCAGTGCCAACTCGTCGGGAGCGGAAACGGGCAACGATACATCAGCGCGACGGCGGAGAGCTTGTATCAGGAGGCCGCACGACTGAAGAAAAAATCGCGATCGTTCCTGATCGGAGGACAGTTCGCGATCGTGAGTGCCGGCAGCATGTTCTTGATCGACCTGCTGTACGGCGACAAGACACCGAGAAACATTCCGTTCCCGGGGCTCGAGCTTCATTCGACTCCGCGCCAACTGGGTCTCGCCGTACGTTTTTGAGCACACGCGGCTGTCCAGACAACGACCGACGTTCACCCGCTTGAAGAATCGAGGAGCCATGCCCGAAGACTTAGCGAGCAAACAGTGTGTTCCCTGCCGCGGCGGTGTGCCGCCGCTCGAAGGGGATGCGATCGATCGGCTGTTGGATCAACTCGGCGAAGGATGGCGGGTGATCGACCAGCATCATCTCGAGAAGGAGTATGTGTTTCCGGATTTTGCGAAGGCGCTCGCGTTTACCAACCGTGTGGGCGCCGTGGCGGAAGAACAAGGTCATCACCCCGACATCTACCTGGCCTGGGGCAAGGTGGGCCTGACGATCTGGACCCACAAGATCGACGGGTTGACCGAGAGCGATTTCGTGTTCGCGGCCAAGGCGGACAAGGCGCTGTGAACCAGCCGAAACCCGGCGCCGTCAGCCCACGCGAAAGAGTTCGATGCCCCGCTCGTACCGACGCTCGATGCGTTTCCGGAGGGCCCGGTGCGGGGCGGCCGTGAGCGCCGGATCGCCGGCGATAATGTCAAACGCCGCGGTACGTGACACCTCGACCAGGTCGGCGTCGCGCGACAGATCCGCGTAGCGGAGATTGAACCCCCCGGATTGACGTGCGCCCGTCAACTCACCCATGCCACGTCCTTCCAAATCGAGTTCCGCGATCCGAAATCCGTCCGACGTGTTCGCGAACTTGTGCAAACGGTCGCGTGACGGATAGTCGTCAGTGAGCAGAATGCAGTGCCCGTCTTCGCCCCCTCGACCCACCCTGCCCCTGAGCTGATGGAGTTGTGCGAGACCAAAGCGTTCCGGGTGCTCGATCAACATGATGCCCGCGTTCGGTACATCGATCCCGACCTCGATCACCGTCGTCGCGACCAACACGTCCAAGCCGCCGTCCCGAAACTGGCGCATGATGGCATCCCGTTCGTCCGCCTTCATCTTCCCGTGCAATAGGCCGATCGAGAGCGGGGCCAACTGTTTCTTCAGCGTCTCCGCCATGGTGGTCGCGGCCTTGAGATCCACCTTCTCCGACTCGTCGATGACCGGATAGACCACGTACACCTGTTGCCCCTGTTTGCATTTCGACTTGATGAACTTGTAGATCGCCGGACGATCGCCGTTCGGCCGAATCTCCGTATGCACCGCTGTGCCACCCAGTGGCTTTGTCTTGAGCGTCGAGATATCGAGGTCTCCATAGAGCGTGAGCGCGAGGGTGCGGGGGATTGGGGTTGCGGAGAGCAGCAGTACGTCGGGCGCTTCGCCCTTTTCGATGAGGGCAGCGCGTTGCTCGACGCCAAAGCGGTGCTGTTCGTCGATCACCACCAAGCCGAGGTTGCTGAACGCCGTGTCGCCCTGGATCAGGGCGTGGGTCCCGACCACGATCTGTGAAATCCCCCCCGCGATGCGCTCGCGGATGGCGCGTTTGTCCCCGGCGCTCAGACGGCCGACCAGCAGTTCCGGCACGAGGCCAAGCGGCGCAAGGAGTCCGGTCAGCGTTGCGGCGTGCTGCTCCGCCAACAGCTCCGTCGGCGCCATGAACACGGCCTGATAGTCGTTCTCGACCGCGAGGAGGATCGCGAACAAGGCGACTACGGTTTTTCCCGTTCCGACGTCGCCCATCAAGAGACGATGCATCCGCTCCGAACTGACCATGTCTCCCGTGATTTCCCGTATGGCGCGTCGCTGATCGGCGGTCAATTCGAACGGCAGATGGTTTTTCATGTCCGTCGTCAGCTGTTTCTTGATTTCGAACGTCGGCCCCTTCTTCGTGTCCTTGGCGAGGTGGCGCGCCCGTGCCACCACGAGCTGCAGGTCGAAGAGTTCGTCGAGCGCGAGCCGGCGACGCCCGGACTCAGGTTCGTCGGGGGCCGTGGGACGGTGCAGCAGTTCAAACGCCTGTTGCAGGCTCGGAACTCGGACTGCGCGGCGCGCGGTGGCGGGCAGCGTGTCGTCGACGTGCCGCAGCATGCCGTCCAAGTGTTCGGCGACGAGCCGCCGCACTTGACGGTGACTCAGTCCCTCTGTCGCCGGGTACACGGGCAGCACGAGCCCGGCACCAACGGCGCCGGACTCGTCTTCGTCGCTCGATTCCGCAAGCACGACCTGCTCTCGCGGGACCACTTGCCGCCCGTGATAGTACTTCACCGGCCCGCTCACGAGGAGCAGCTGTCCGGGTTTGATCACCCGATCCAGGAACGCCTGACCGGGCCACGCGCATTCCACGACTCCGGACTTATCCCGCAACACCGCGCGAAAGATGCGGAGCCGCTTGCGGGTTGGGAGCACGGCTTTCGAGACGACATGACCGACAATGGTCACGTCCCGGCCGACCGCGGCCTTCGCAATCGGTGTCACCGACGTCGCATCGAGATAGCGGTGCGGAATGTGGTAGAGCAGATCTTCAACGGTTTGGACGCCGATGCGGGCGAACGTCTCTGCACGCTTCGGACCAACGCCCTTCAGGAATTGAACCGGGGTTTCGAGATCGAATGGCATCAGCCGGCGAGTAGCTGTTCGGCGAACCGGTCTGCATCGAACAACTCCAAATCATCGACCTGTTCCCCCACGCCCAAGAACCGAATGGGAATCCCGAGTTCGTGGCGAAGCAGCACGACCGACCCGCCCTTTGCCGTCCCATCGAGTTTCGTGATCACCAGCCCCGTAACGGGAACGGCCTCCGCAAACGCGCGGCCTTGCTGAAGCGCGTTCTGGCCGACGGTGCCATCGAGCACGAGCAGCGTCTCGTGCGGCGCCCCCGGCCGTTTTCGTCCGACGACTCGAGTGATCTTTTTGAGTTCTTCCATCAGATCACCGTGCGTATGCAAGCGTCCCGCCGTGTCTATCAGCACGACGTCGATATGCTTCGCCGTCGCAGACTCGATCGCATCATACGCCACGGCGGCCGGGTCGCCGCCGCGGGAGCCCACGACACAGGCCGCCCCTAAGCGCTGCGCCCAAACCTCGAGTTGTTCGGCTGCTCCAGCCCGAAACGTATCGGCGGCACCCAGCAACACGCGCTTCCCTTGCGCTTGAAATCGGTGCGCCAGCTTTGCGATCTGTGTCGTCTTCCCAACCCCGTTCACACCCAGCATCATGATGACTGCCGGACCGTCGCCGTCACCGACATTGAGGTCCGCAGCGTGTCCCGCGCCGTTCAAATAGTCGACAATCCTGGTTTTCAACCAGGCGCGCGCGGTATTCGCGGATTTGAACTCACCGCGCCGCCATTTCTCTTCCATCTGTTCGGCGAGATCCAGAGCCACCGGCCCAAAATCGGCCTCGAGCAGGACACGTTCGACATCGTCGAGCGCGTCACGGTCGATCCCTTTGACGAGCACCGTGACATCGGTTAGCGCCACGCGCTTGATCTTTTGCCAGAGACCACCCCTCATGGCAACCCGCGTCGATAGCGCCAAGCCCACTCCCCGGCGAACGCCACGACCGCAAACACAAACAGCCACCAGGACTCGCGGGCGTAGCGTTCGACCAATCGGAGAATCGTGCCCTCACCGGCCGGGGGCATCCAAACTCTGCGTGCAGCGAATTCGGGTGAGTAGTTCTCCACTACCGCCACCCCACGCAGTTGCGGATTGTCGACCACGGACCAGCGGTAAACGTCCGGCGGACCGGCAAACAGGGCGACTCCGTCTGTGCCGAACCGCAACATCGACGTCGTATCGGACCCGGCGTCTCCTGTGAACCGAACCGCCAGCGAATCGGGCACGGAATCGCCGGCCCAGCGAAACACGATCGGTTCGCCCCGCGCGACCGTTGGACTCGACGACAGCGCCACCCGGCGGCGGAGCGCGCTCGATCCGAGGAGCCAGTCACTCCCCGTTGCCAGGAGAGCCCGATAGGCCTCCCGCGCCGCGCCGCCACGGAATCCCCACCGCCACATCCCGGCGCCCGCCGTGGTGAGCGTACGAATGCCCGCGGAGTCCCGGCCAATGAGCACCGGTCGTTCGGGTCCGCGTCGGCCCTGACGGGCCGTGAGTGCAACCCACTCGTTCGACCGGGCCACGAGCGGAACGAGCCCCAAGAGCGGAGGCAGTGAATCCCACTCGATCCGGGCGATTCGTCCGGCGATGGGTGAGGCGCCCGGAGCCTCAGTGAGGTACCAATCTCCCGGAAAGAACTCCGGCCGGTCGTCGCTCCCGCCGGGCCAGTACCACACCGCTTGTCTGGGACCCGTCTCAACGGCGTCTGCGCGACCTCTGAGCACGAGGAGACCGGCACCGCGCGCCGCGCGCACGACGGTC
>JBFIZG010000074.1:0-11503 GCA_041604955.1 Gemmatimonadales bacterium
AATACTTTCACTGCGACATTGCGGTCGTGCTTCAAATCGCGAGCGAGATATACCGTCGCCATCCCGCCCGCACCAAGCTCTCGCTCGATGGCATACCTGTCGGCCAAGGCAGCTTTCAGGCGGTCGACGACATCCGCCATTGGGGAGCTTGCTCCTGTCGGGGGATGATCAAAGATGCAGGCAAGCACCCCCACGCGCGAGAGGTGAGGTGCGACTGCAGCGGCTGAGACAGTTTATTCAGAACCGGTACTCTTCCTACCGATCCGGGAATCGGCCTCATGCGCCGCACTCGCCAGACGAATCGCCGTACCGGAAGCCCTGACGCGGTCAAGGTGGCACCGAAGCCCGGCGGCGCCGACACAGCAACGGGGGAGCGCATCCTGCTCCCCCGTCGATCGTTCACGCATCGCGTAAACGAATGGTCCTGCCACGGACACCAAGTTTCCCGGCACCGACATGTCCGGGCGATGGCGCACGGTCATGCTCTCCACTCCGCGGTACGTCTCGCCGAGGCCACTCATCCACTCACCAAACCCATCCTGGCCCATTTCCTGGATCATGATCGTCGCGAAATCGGGATCCGGTTCTGCCATGTCCGCCCAATTCGGATGTAGCGTCGCCAGGTCGATCGTTGGCCCCGGCCCGCCACCGCTGACCGGTGACTCCCACAAGAAGTTGGTCCAACCATGACCCTTGAGGATCTCCGATGCCTGGTTCACCATCTCGATGAACTGTTGCTCCATGCCGGGCCGGAGGTGAAACGTCGTCACGTTCACGAACGCCGGTTGCATGGGTTCTGCCGGCAGGCTGCTGTTCTCCACATCCATGGCCCAGATACCGCTGGAAATCGTTCCCACAAGCGGCGCCACAGTGGCATTCCAGTGGACGAGTCCCTGCATGGCGAAGCTCGCGTCATACGCGTCGAAGTCCGCCCAGCTGTGATTCCCCGACCGAATGACGAACACTCCGAGATCGTCTCCGGTCTCGGCCGCGTAGACGTTCCACGTCCACGGATCACCGTTCGCCGCACGCCACCCGGCATGGTCGCGAAGCGCCGTCTCGAACTGCGCGGCCATTCCTTGTTTGGGTGTCACCAAGTACATCCGCGCGAGATTGTTGTCCTGCGCAAAGAGGGGGGCATTCCCGAACACCACCGCGACCGCAAGCGAAGTCAAGAGTTTGGTTCGCATAATCGACTCCGAGGTTTGGGAGAGAATGTCACACATCGTCGTTCCGAGAACGGTGAATCCACGGCGTCCTTGCAGCCAAATCTTGCCGAGCACCTGCCCGAGACGGTAGCTCGTACTCCATCTCGGAACGGCCTCTACAGCAGCATCCTGCTTTCGGCCGGCGTCACCGCGCGTTTTAAAAGGAGACCGTGGCCGTGTCCAGGGGGTCGGCCACCCAATTCACCGGTTCCCTCCAGCATTCGAGGGAGAGTAAAATGCAACGTGAGCGGCGGAAGCGCGAGAGCCAAGTCACGCGCCACGGCGATAGCCCTCTCGCCACAGAGGCGCTATCTATTCCGGTTCATGGCTCGGACCACCCAGTCCTACGCGCGCAGGCAAACGTAAACAGAGGTATTGGCCGTGTTAGGAATCGCTGACACCAAGACACGAATCGTTCCAGTTCTCTGTCTCGGACTGCTGCAGGCCAACCCGCTTGGCGCGATACAGACGACGCTTACGGTCGACGAGGTCGCTCCCAACCTGTATATGATCGAATCGTCCGTTGGCAGCAACGTGCTCGCGCTCCGCGGCAACGGACGCACGCTGTTGGTGGACGCCGGACCGGCAGAGGGAGTCGAGCAGCTCCAAGCCACGCTCGATTCACTCGGCCTCGACCCGGTCACGCATGTCGTCGTCACACATTACCACGACGACCATCTGGCTGGAGCGGCGTGGTTCAAGGCTCGAGGCGCAACCGTGGTGGCTCACGCCGGCACCGCCGTCGAGGCCGTTCGCGACACCGTGATATCGGAGTGGGACGACTGGCATCGCAAGGCGGCGAACCCGGCCGCGATGCCTGACCTCACCTTCACCGACGAGTTCATCATCCGGCTCGACACAACGACCATTCGGCTTCGTCATGCACCGGCCGCGCACACGCAGGGCGACGCAATCGTCGTCTTTGCCGGCTTCGGCATCGTCCACACCGGCGATATTTACGAAGTCGGCGCCTATCCGTTCATCGACCACTGGGCTGCCGGAAGTGTTGGTGGGATGATTCACGCGGTCAATGATCTACTCGACAACTACCCGAGCGAAACGCTGTACGTACCGGGCCATGGGACGCCGGCACGCCGGCATGAATTGACACGGTACCGTGATATGCTGCTCGGCGTCTGCCAGGCCGTCCGATCCCGAATCGAGGCGGGAGACGACGTTCGCGCCGCCATCGCCGCCCAGCCCACCGCGCCGTACGACGACACGTCTTGGGGCGCCGCGCGTCACGGCCGCGAGTTGGCCGCGCTCGTGTATTGGAGCCTCCACGCGTCCGCCGGCACGCCGACGTGTCCGGCGGCCGGTGGGTAACACGCCAGTCAGCCGATGGACGGACCAAATACGTCAGCCTTCGTATTGACCGGTGTGGTGCAAGAACTCGGGGGAGTGCGCATCCTGGACGCCATCGACCTCGCCATCCCGAAGCAGACCTTCACGGCAATTATCGGTCCATCCGGATCCGGAAAGACCTCGCTCCTCCGATTGCTGAACAGACTCGACGACCCAACCAGTGGAACGATTCGCTATCGCGACCGGCCCATCGCCGAGCTACCGGTTCGCGAGCACCGAGCACGGGTCGGATTCGTGTTTCAAACACCGGTGCTGTTTTCGGGAAGCGTCCGTGACAATCTCGCCGTCGCCGGTGCAATCGCGGGTATACCACCGTCAGATGGGGATCACCGGATGAAAGAGGTCCTCGAGCTCGCGGAGGTCGATTCCCATCTCCTAGACCGAGATTCCACGCGTCTCTCGGTCGGGCAGAAACAGCGGGTGAGCATTGCGCGGACGCTCATGACTCGGCCCGAGACATTGCTGCTCGACGAACCCACCGCGTCCCTCGATCCGGAAACGGCGGACAAACTCATGAACACGGTCGCGCGGCTGAGCCGCGACCGAAACGTGACGGTGGTTGCCGTGACCCATCGGCTCGCCGAGGCGAAGAAGCTCAGCGAGTACGCCGCCATGCTGGAAGGGGGCAAGATCGTCGGAGCCGGACCCACCGGACAGATGTTCGAAAACTCCGAACATCCCCGTATTCGGTCGTTCCTGGAGAGCATGCCATGAACTTCTTGGAGACAGCGTTACAGTCGGGTGTGCTCGAACAGCCCATCCAGGAACTCGCATGGTTGGATATCGTGCTTGCGGCCGGGCTCATCTTGATGGCCGCCGGCCTCTCACGGTGGCAAGTGGTGGGACTCACCAAAGACATCCTGGTCGGCGCTGTCCGCGCCGTTCTTCAGTTGGTGCTCGTCGGTTACGTCCTCGTGTACATCTTCCAAATCGATCGATGGTATCTGGTGCTGTTGGCACTACTCGTCATGCTCGGTATAGCGACGAGGGAGGCAGTCGCGCGACAGGCCAAGCGCTCTCCAGCACTGCTCGGGATTGTGGGCGGCGCGATGCTCGTGGGGTCGGGTCTCACGTTGGTCTATGTCGGAGCGGTCGTGCAGATGGAGCCGTGGTACAATCCTCGGTACGTAATCCCATTGTTCGGCATGATCGTGGGGAACGCGATGAACGCGGCAGCACTCGCAGCCGAGCGACTGAGCGGGGAGATCGACGCCAGGCGTGCGGAGATCGAAGCCTACCTGGCGCTCGGTGCGGCGCCCGCATTCGCGACGCGGGAGGCGGTGCGCCGCGCGATCAGGGCCTCGATGATCCCCATGGTGAACAGCTTGGCGGTGGTGGGTGTCGTCGCCCTCCCCGGAATGATGACCGGGCAAATCTTGGCCGGCGCCTCGCCGCTCACCGCCGTGCGGTATCAGATTCTAGTAATGTTCATGTTGATGGCAGCGGTCGCAATTACGGGAACCCTCGTCACGTTGCAGCTCCGGAAAACGTACTTCACGCCGGCCGAACAGTTGCGGTAACACCACGGACGCGTCCACGAGGACGCTGCGCGCCCAATCAAGCGTCAGGCAACGTTGCATTCCAAACGAAAAGGAGGACCCCGAGCGATCCAGTCTCGCCCGGGGTTCCAGGTTGGTCTCACATGCCGGGATGTCGACCGGCTAACCCCACGCTGAGTTTCATTCGCGGTTACCGGTTGATCTTGGTGGGCGGCGCAATAGCCTCGTTATCCGCCGGCAACGCATCGCGGCCCCCGACAATGTTGGCAATGGCTTTGAACGTGACCTTGCCAACCTGCGCATCCTCAGCCGTAAACGTGTAGCTGAAATCGAAGGACGTCGTACGGTTCGATGGGCGTACCGGCACGGATTGGGTCAACGCGCCCAGGAACTGGAAACCGCCCGGGACGCTCTTCAGGAGGTGCACCTCGACCGTTTCGGCTCCCCGCTTGCTGTTGATTCCGACAGCAATTTGGCGGGTCTGTCCGCTGCTTGCCGCCTTTGGCGCCGTGAACTTGGTGATCGCCACGTCTCGCGTCCGCACAGACACGGTTTGGGACGCGGACCCGATCCGGCCGTCAACCGTCGTCACGACGAGTTCGACCGTATAATCGCCGTCGGCCGAGTACTGGTGTGTCGGGCAGCAGCCCGTCGCTGAGGCACCATCGCCGAAGTCCCACTCTTCCGATGCAAACCCTAATCCACCCGGGTCGAACGAATTGCTGAAGAACTGCACGACATCGAAGACCGACGGGTCGAAGGGGAAGAAACCAAACCCGGCGACGGGCGGCGGCGTGACGTCGAGTTGGAAGTTCAGCGGACCGGCTTGCCCAAACAATCCCGTGACTTGGAAGTAATACTGGGTAGCAGCTTCAGGCTGGAACGTGGCGGGACTCCCAAACACTCCGCAGCCCACCTCAGTCAGTGCCGCCAACGAACTCCCGGAGTACGCCGCAACGGAGAACGCAAAGCTGGCAAACACGTTGGCCGAAATCGATCTGCTGTCCGTTGGGGAAAACCGGTACCAGCTCGTGCGTTGGACAGGGCCAAATGGCACGGCACACGACGGTATCGGCTCACCAACCTGCATTGTGGCCGCTGAAAGATCCATCTGGTCGCCGAACGGTAGGTTCTCGATTAGCGTCGCCGTGCCAAAATCGTCGTTTGGCGGAGGCAACACTTCCTGGATGCTCAACCGATACGAGCCGACCCCACCGTCGGTGAAGTTACCGTCGCAACACCGGGTGACCGCCAGCACGAACACCCCGTCTGCGGGAATCGAGAACGCCAGCCGGGAGTTGAGTCCGACGCCGCCATCATCGTCACGAGCGAAGAGTGCGCACCCCGATTCGGACGAACCGAAGAACCCCAAGAACGGATCACCGAGCGTTCCGGCTCCGGTGGCCTGACCTTCGAGGTCCGCCCTCACCGCAGCATGCGGTGTGCCTTCGAAACGGAAGAAGTCAACGTCGCCTGATGCCGGCGCGACCGGATCCAGACTCCCGTTCAATGTGTAGGGCAACCCCACCAGGCCAATGTTCTGCGCAGCCGGACAGGAGTTATTCGGCTCCAGGTCTGTCCCGTACCCAGAGGCTCCCACCGCATTGGGTAACCACTCTCCCACGGGCCCCGGGTCAGGTTCCAAAAACCGGGGTCGATCGTCGCAACCTGTGAGGAGCAACCCCACCATCGTGGCTGCCACTGTCGTGTACCGTACGTGCTGCTGCATGGCAAACTCCTTTCTCGGAGCATGCGCGTTGAGACCGGCTTAAACCGGTGCTCGACGGCTCATTGAGCCAGCCCGTCCGGATCGTGCGGCTTGTGTTGGTTACTCCAGATGCACAGGTACGGCGCATCGGGACAGGGAGGGCGCGCTCCAGGAGCGGGAGTTACCGGATCTTCCAGCAGCAGTCCGAGTATCGGCGACGCGTTACGACCGGGCCGATACCCTTGCCCAGCAACAAACTGTTGCGGAGCGCCTCGGCCTGACAATAAAAATAATGCCACCCTTTCGGTAAAGCGACAGTCGGAAAGAGGTGAAGCTCGGCCGCGGTCGGCAGAGAGGTGACGCCCCCGTCCAGCCTCACGCGAGACACGCCCCGTGGTTTTTCCCGGAACCCTACGCGATCTCGTTCCGCTGCAACCGCTCGTACACGGCCGCCGTCTCGGATTCCGGCTCAGTTTCCAGTTCGTCCTTTAACAGCGTCGACAATCGCTGATACAGCCGAAGCGCACGTGTTCGATCGCCCATCTTGGTCCAGCAGATCATGAGGAGACGGTACGCCGCCTCGTGCAAGGTTTCCCACCGAAGCACACGTTCGCAGACGTCTACCGCCTCGGCCAACCGGTCTGCATCGTAATGTAGTTCGGCAAGCGCCATACCGCCGTCGACGTACAACCGCCGCAGCCGGTCGCGATATTGCAGATGCCAGTCACCAACCGGCTCAGATTCCAGAAAATCCCCGCGGTACAATTGCAGAGCACCTTCGAGCCGCGACATGATGTCCGGTGCGCGCCGGTCTTGTAGTGCAGACGACATGTCCCGCTCCATCCGCACTGCGTCGAACACGACACTCCGATCCGACGTCACCCGATACCTGTCACGGTCGAGCACGATCCAATCGGCATCCCCCAGTACTTTCCGCAAACGGTGCAGCGCCACGTGAAAACTGTTGCGAACCTGCGCCGTCGACGCGTTGGGCCAAAACGCCAGTGCAATCTGATCGCGTGTCCGGCCCCGAGGGTGACACAGGAGATAGAGCAAGAGTTCCCGCGGTTTCGCGTACTGCCAGGCCGCGGCACTGAGCGCCTCACCACCCCGATAGATCTCGAGCGGGCCAAGCGCCAAGACTTCGAGGTCAGGTGTCGGCTCGAGCGCCCCGGCGGCAGGAGTCACGGAACTCGGCGTGACCGCTTGCTCCACACCGCCTCCAAGAGTCACGCTCGCGAGCGCCAGGGCTTCGGCGAGTCCGAGCGCGCGCCCTTCCGATACTGCCGTCTGAAACGTCGCATCAGCCAGTGACGACTCTACCCTCTCGAGCAACGCGGTTTCTTCCGCCCGCTCGTGCGGTAAGAGCTGGCTTCCCAACACGCGTCGTACGGTCTCCCCCGCCCCCAACAAGCGGGCCGCCAGCGCGTACTCCCGGCGCGCAGCCGCAATCGAGCTGCAGAGCAGTAAGGCGCCGCTCGCTTGCATCGGGTCGGAGAGCTGTTGCGCAATCGAAACCAAGTCGGCCGCGTGCTGAGCTGCGCGACCGGTTTGACCTCGTTCGAGCGCGATCCGCCCGCGCCACTTCGCCGCTTCTGCGACGCCCCACGACAACCCGGCTACGTGGGCTGTCTCCTGCGCTTCTGTGAGATACCGCTCCGCCGTGTCAAAATCCCCACGGCCCATGTGCACAATGCCGGCCCCGGAGACCAACACGTGCGCCAGCACCCACGGCTCGCCGAGTTCTCGGGCCAATCGCACCGCCTCGTCCAGCTTGGCGAGCGCGGCGTCACTCTCCCGTCTCGACGCCAGCACGTGCGTATACGTCCCGAGCATGAGGAGGTATTCAGGCATGACGCGGTCGAGCGAACGCCAGAGCGCCTCCGATTCGCGCAGCAGTCCCATCGCCCGGTCGGAGTCCCCAAACATGTACGCGAACGCGCCGGCGCCATGGAGAACACGGGCCCGATCAATCGCGGGCGTCGCGATATCTGCGCGCGCCGACATGGACTCGGTCCACCTGGCACCCTCTGTCCAGAACGAGGTCTGTCCCCACAGCCACCAGAGACGGCCGACCAAGCCGACCGCCAGCTCCGCGGCGTTCTCGTTCGCCCAGTCGAGCGCCGCGCGGAAATTGTCATGCTCCAACAACAGACGCTCAGGCCAAGTACGTGCGCTGGCACGCATGAGATGCGGGAGTGCGGCGTCGGCGAGCGCGAAGAAGAACTCAGCGTGTCGTTTCCGACAGAGCGATTCTTCCTGCGAATTTCCCAGACGCTCCAATCCGAACTGCCGAACGGCCTCCTGCAAGGTGTACCGGACCGTGTCACTCCGGTCTTGGATCACCACGAGCGACTTGTCGACGAGATTGGACAGCAGGTCGAGTACCTTTTCCGGTCGAATGTCACCCGCCGAGCAGACGTCTTCCGCCGCTTCCAACGTAAAACCACCGGCAAAAACAGCGAGCCGCTGGAGGAGCGTCTGCTCCGCCGCCGACAAGAGCTGATAGCTCCAGTCAACCGCGGCGCGGAGCGCGCGATGCCGGGGAACGGTTGTCCGGCCGCCGCCGACCAAGAGCGAAAACGCGTTGTCGAGCCGGCGAGCGATCTGCGCCGGTGCGAGCAGCTTGACACGCGCGGCCGCCAGCTCGATCGCCAGTGGCAGTCCGTCCAATCGACGACAGATCTCGACCACCGCAGCAACGTTGCCGTCAGCAAATCCAAACGACGGCAGCACATCCCGCGCGCGCTCGAGAAAGAGCAGTGCGGCCTCCGACTGGGCGAGGTCTTGCGGCGAGGCAGAATCGATGGGTGGTAACGACAGCGGTGGCACGAGCCACGCTCGCTCACCTCCAACACCCAGCGCCTCGCGACTGGTGGCAAGAATCGCCAAATCGGAACAACCTCTTAACAACGCCTCGGCGACCGTCGCACATCCTTCCACCAAGTGTTCGCAATTGTCTAGCACCAGAAGGAGCGATTGTTTGCGAATGTCAGCGATCACCACGTCGAGCAGCGGGCGCCCGTCTTTCTCACGGACTCCAAGGCTGGACGCAAGCTGCTGCGGTATCAATTCGGGGTGCGTGATCGGAGCTAGCTCCACCCACGCAACGCCGTCCGGGTATACGGCCGCCGCCTGTTCAGCCACCCGCTCGGCGAGCCGGGTCTTTCCGATTCCTCCCGCGCCCGTCAACGTTACGAGACGGTTGTCGCCGAGGAGCCTTCGCACCTCGGCAATCTCCCGCTCCCGTCCTACGAATCGAGTAAGGTGAAGTGGACCGGTTTCGATCATCCCCAATCGTGCACTCCGGCTCCACTGATGTAAATGCTTGCCAGATCCATATCGGGGCCGAAAGACGTACGCCTGCTGAATCACGGCTGTTCGTCCTGACGATCGGAAGGCCACAGGGCCGGATCGTCGACCGCCCGTGAGATTGTGACCGCAAATGACAGGGCCGGTGAGACCCTCTGGTCCCACCGGCCGCGTATCCGGTCCATGTAGACCGCCGGGTACATGTCTACTGAATAACCCAGCGGTAGTATTGTTTCGGCGCCGTCCCGATGGCCTGCTCGATAATCAGCTCCCCGGGACCGGCGGGCAGGCCCGTGAACGACGTCTGGTTGACTGACGACGTGAATAGAAGGCCTCCGTCGGGCACGTGATAGGCAAACGTGCCATGATCGGACCACACATCGGTCCCGACCATCCCCCGGACGGTAACGAAGACGTCGATTTGCAAGTCCTGCTCGTATCGCGATTGATCGGTGAGCATCCGGAGCACACCGGTCCGCAAGTACAGCGTCGCTTCATGCGCAAACCCCTGTTCGTCTACCCAGGTGCGAGTCCCCACGGACGGCATGATCGGGGAGCTGACTGGTCCGCGAAGGTCGTACGCCTGGATCGGGCCGTCAGCAAACTGCCGCACTTCGACCGTGCTCCAACCAACTTTCCCTTCAATCTCGGCGAACACACGGGTGGTGCCTTTTTTCACGCCAGTTACCCAGCCGTCTGGCTCAACGGTTGCGATCGACGGGTTTTCGCTCGACCACGTCACCGGCCGTCCCTCGAGAACCCCGCCTGACGACGAGAGGGCTTTGGCCTCGAGCTTCACGCGCAACTCAACGAGCACCGCAGCCGGCGACGGTTCGACAATGACGAACCCAACCGGCACGACGACATCGATGCGTGCCTGGGCAAACCGGCCTTCGCTTTCGGCCGTGATGAGGGCGACACCGACGTGACGCGCGGTCACGAACCCCGTCTGATCGACAGACGCGGTGCCACCGGCGGTCGTCGTCCAGGTAAACGCCCGGTCTTGGAGCACAGACCCGTCAGCCGCGTAGGCGGTGGCGAAAAGCTGGATCTGTTGCCCCACCGAAAGCGTCGCGGCGTTCGGCGCGACCGTGACATACTCGACAGCGGGAATGACGTGGATGTCGGCGTGAGCGGTTTTGCCCTCGCTTTCCACCCTGATCCGTACGTCGCCAGGGCGATGGGCGGTTACCGTGCCGGTCTGGTCCACCGTCGCCGTCGCCGGCCCGAGGCTTGACCAAGAAAACGCGCGGTCCGAAAGCTCGGTTCCGTCTGCCGCATGCGCCGTGGCGCGGAGCTGTGTTTGGGCTCGGGCAGGCAACGTAACCGACTCAGGAGAGACCGAGACATAGGCGACCGGCGTAGGTCCGCCGGCTGAAGTAATAATGAACGGAATCGCACCGGAAACGCCGCCCGCCGGCTCCGGATTCCTCACCGCAACCTGTACGGTCCTCGCCGTCGCCACGTCGGCGGCGGAGATGGCAGCACTCAGTTCCGCGTCATTCACCCGCGTTGTCGGCCTGGGAGCGTTATCCCATAGCACCGCCGCTCCGGTCACGAAGTCGGAGCCAAACACCGAAAGCGTCAGCGGTCCGCTGCCCGCCACCACCGAGGTGGGCGAGACGCGCATGACCGCGGGCGCCGGCGTTACCCGTTTGACGATGGTAAGCGTGGCCGTACCCGTCCGACCTTCGGCGACGGCCTGGATCTCCACAAACCCCTCTCGGCGCGCCAAAACGAGACCGGTCGCTTGCACGGTGGCACGCGTTGTGTCACGGCTCGACCAGGCAACCGGTCGATCGGTCAAGGGTACTCCGTTCGACGTCCGCGGGATCGCCCGCAATCGAATCGTGTCTCCCGTCGTGAGCGCCATTGCGCTCGGGGTCACGTCGACGGCCGCAACAACCGGTCGTTCGACGGGCGCGGTCGGCTCATCGGAGCAGGCCGTCAACAAGACGGCAAGCATCGTCAGGAGGACGGGGGTCCCGGTGGAAGGGTTCCACCTGAGCCGTTCACGTACTGCGAACATGTAACCAAACCTCCATGGTTTCGGATTGCCCGCGCCGGCCGGCACCGAGAATCGGCGCCGGCTGCGGGCGTTACGGGAGATAAATTGAAGGGGGGGTATTACTCGACGCTTAAACGGAAGAGGTGCCGATCGGTCCGGCCCGGCCGGGTGAAGGTCCTACCGTCCCGGCTCCCTTGTCGGAAGACACCAACCTCGTTGCGCGACGCTGCCGGGGGGCGCGACCTGCCCGTCGCTATTGTTTGTAGACCCTACCGCCCTTCATGACAAAGCTCACCCGCTCCATGGCGGTAATGTCTTCCAGGGGATTGCCGGGCACGGCAACGATGTCCGCCAGCATCCCGTCAGAGATACGCCCGCGGTCGTCCACACCCAAGACATCGGC
>JBFIZG010000075.1:0-11393 GCA_041604955.1 Gemmatimonadales bacterium
GCCGACTCCATCAACATGCCCCTGAACGAAGTGCCCCCCCACCCGATCTCCCACCGCCATGGCACGCTCCAGATTCACCCGATCGCCAACGTCTACCTCACCGAACCGGGTTCTCCCGCGGGTCGTCACGACCGCATCCACCTGGAACCACCCGGGCCCGGTGCGGACGATCGTGAGACAGGCGCCGTCCACGGCGATGCTCTCGCCCAGTTCGAGGCCGTCTAGGCTCTCCCCGCTCGCCTCGATCCTGAGCGAGAGACGGTCTTCGGTCCGATCCACGGCGGCCACGGCCCCGACGGCGCTGACTATCCCTGTAAACATAACCCCCGATCGACCACCAATAAGGTATCCTCACCGAGGACACGACGCTCCGTTGGCACCCACCTGGGCACGTCTTCGAGTGCGAGTTCCTGGCCACCGTCGAACGGCGAAATTCCCCCACCCAACCACACTGGCGCCTGGATGAGATACACTCGATCGACGAGGTCCTCGGCGAGCAGCGCGCTGGCCACCTCACCACCACCTTCCACCAGCAGCGATGTGATTCCGTCCCTTCGGAGCACCCCGAGAGCGGCCGCCAACCCGTCCGCCGGGAGGACGCGTACGGCAGTGCCCTGGAGCGATTTCCGTGCCATCGCGGCCGAGCCAGGGGAAACGACCAAGGTCGTGGGCACGCGATCGGCTGTTCGAACCACCTCCAAATCGTACCGGGTCAGGCCCGATCGGGTCAGGACGATTCGCCCGGGGGGCCGCCGCGGTGTGACGCCGCCCCGCACCGTGAGCTTGGGGTCATCGATTTCGGCGGTCCGCCGCCCCACGGCAATGCCGTCGAACCCCGCGCGGAGCCAGTGCACGAAGTCTCCCGCTTCCGGCCCCGAGATCCACTGCGAGCGGCCCGATCCGTCGGCGATGTAGCCGTCGAGCGAGGTGGCGAGTTTGAGAGCCACGAACGGGCGATCGGGGCGAGCGTGAGCCCACAGAAACGATGCGTTCTGCGCCGCCGCCCGGTCTGCGCAGCAGCCGGCCTCGACATCGACCCCGTGCGCCCTGAGCACTTTCGCCCCCCCGCCCGCCTCCCGGTGCGGGTCGTCGATGGCGTACACGACGCGGGTGACGCCCGCCTCGATCAAGGCGTCCACACAGGGAGCGGTCTTACCATGGTGGGCACACGGCTCGAGGGTAACGACGCACGTCGCGCCCGCGGCATCGCCGCACGCCGCGAGCGCCTGAACTTCCGCGTGCGGCCCGCCGTATTCGGCGTGATATCCTTCGGCGACAATCTGGCCATCGCGGTGGAGCACGGCGCCCACGAGCGGGTTCGGCGCCACCCGGCCCCAGCCCTTCAACGCGATGGCGAGGGCGCGCTCCATGGCGTCATGGTCGGTCATGCGAAGTGGAGGAGCAAGCCGAGGAACGCGAAAAGCTCCGGGGTCGGATTGGAGAGTCGGTTACGCGCCATGCAGCATTCCGATACCAATGCGCTCACTCGAGTACGACGCCGTCTCCACGTCCGATCTCACCGATCGTCCAGGTGCGGACACCCGCGGCACGAGCGGCGTCGGCCACCAAGTTCGCGCCGTCCGGCGGCACGATGGCGATCATGCCGATTCCCATGTTGAAGACCCGGAACATCTCCTCACGCGACACGGCACCACCCCGCTCGAGGACGTGAAACAACGGGGGTACGGGCCATGACGCGCAATCGACCCTCGCGGCCACGCCGTTCGGGAGGGGCCGTGCGAGGTTGCCGGCAATTCCGCCCCCTGTGATGTGCGCCAGGGCGTGAATTCGGTCGATCACCGGACCGATTGCGGGCCAGTAACTTCGATGCACGGCGAGGAGCACGTCAGCTATCGTCCCCTCGAGATCGGGGACCGTCGAGTCGAGCGCGAGTGCCATCTCTTCGAACAGGATATGACGCGCTAACGTGTACCCGTTGGTATGCAACCCGGAAGATTCATACCCCACCAACACGTCGCCGGGCTGCACTTGGTCTCCGCGAAGCGCGTGTGTCTCATCCACGACGCCAACGATGGTGCCGACCAAGTCGTAGTGGCTCGAGTCGTACAGTTCGGTGAGCTGTGCGGTTTCTCCTCCGGCCAATGCCATATCGTGCGCGCGGCACGCGCGCGCGACACCTTCGACGATCGCGACGATCACGTCGACGTCGAGCCGGGACCCGCCAATGTAATCGAGAAACGCGAGGGGCCTCGCTCCGTGAACGAGCACGTCGTTCACGCAGTGGTTGACGAGATCCTCTCCCACGGTATCGTGTCGACCTGCGCGGATTGCCACCAACACTTTGGTTCCGACCCCGTCGGTCGAGACGACGATTGCCGGCCGTTCGATGTCACGGGGAATGCGTACGACACCGCCAAATGCCCCAAACGCGCTGAGCAAGTCGGCGGTCGCCGTCGACGACACGGCCGCCGCGATTCGCTGCTTGGCGCGATCAGCCTGATCGAGATCGACACCCGCCGCGGTATATCGCTGAGAAGCGCTCATGTCACGTTCACCGGATGTGCTGAAACCGCACGCCGACGGACCGGCCGACGTCCATCACCCGGATGCGAGCTTCGGTTCCGGCTCGACCTCGAACCGCACCAGCTCGGCAAAGTCGCGCACGCGGGCCGTCACTTCACCGTGCCCAATTTCATCGAACCGGTCGATCGAGAATCGTTCGACCGCAAACGACCCCATCGCGGCCCCGTAGACCATGGCCCGCCGTAGACTATCGGCGTCGACATCGCCCGTCCGCGCAACCTGACCCATGAACCCGCCGGCAAACGCGTCACCCGCTCCCGTGGGATCGTACACCTCTTCCAACGGAAACGCAGGGACGTAGAAGATTCGCTCTTTGTCGACCAAGACGGCACCGTAAACGCCCTGTTTGATGATCGCAAGCGACGGTCCGCGGTCGAGGATCCACCGGGCGGCGCGGTAGACGTTCCAGTCGTCGGACAGCTCGCGTGCTTCCGCATCATTGACCATCAGCACGTCGATGCGCTCGAGCAGCTCGAGCAGCGCGCCCCGTTTGCTACCGATCCAGTAGTTCATGGTGTCACACGCGACCAACCGCGGCGTGCGTATCTGATCCAATACCTGAAGCTGGAGCTCTGGATCGATGTTTCCCAGAAACACGTATTCGGCGTCGCGGAACTTCTCGGGTATCTCCGGATTGAAGTCGGCGAACACCCCGAGCCGCGTCTCGAGCGTCTCGCGATCCTGGAGATCGTAGGTGTATTTCCCCTTCCACCGAAAGCTCTCGCCGGCGCGCTTCTCGACGCCGGATAGATCGACGTCTCGCGCGGCGAGACGATCGAGCGCGTCCGCCGGAAAATCGTCTCCCACCACGCCGACGAGCTGCACGGGATGGAGCAGAGACGCGGAACAACTGAAAAACACCGCGGAGCCACCCAACGCATCCGTCTTGTTCCCGAACGGGGTTTCCACGGAGTCCAAGGCAATACTACCGACGACGAGAAGAGACACGTCTACATTCGCTCCGGGGCTGAAACGCCCAGTAGTTGAAGTCCGTTGGCCAGGACGACTTGCACGGCCCGAGTCAGCACGAGCCGTGCCCGCTCGAGCGACGGCTCGACGCCCACCACACGATGGCCGTGGTACCAACTGTTGACCAAGCGAGCCAACTCATCCAGGTAGCTGATGAGTCGGTGCGGTTCTCGCGCTCGGCCAGCCTTCAGCACCACTGCCGGATACTGCGCGAGGTGCTTGATGATTGCCTGTTCATCGGGTGACGCGAGTAAAGAAAGATCTGCGTCGCCGATGGTGACGGTTGTCGGATCGATATCTGCCGTCCGGAAGATACCTGCGAGACGAGTGTGCGCGTACTGGACGTAGTATACGGGATTCTCGTCGGACTGCTTGGTGGCGAGATCGACATCAAACACGAACTGCGCGTCAGCCCGTCGCATGAGGAAGAAGTACCGGGCGGCATCCACACCGGTCTCCTCGAACAAGTCGCGTAACGTGACGAAATCCCCCGACCGTTTCGAGAACCGGACCTCTTCACCTCCTCTGGTCACCCGAACGAGCTGCACGAGCACCACGCGGAAGAAACTGTCGTCCTTTCCCATAGCACGGAGCGCCGCCGTCATCCGCCCCACGTAACCGTGGTGGTCGGCACCCCATACATCTATGGCCCGGTCGAACCCTCGTGCCGCCTTGTCCAGATGGTAAGCGATATCGGGCAAAAAGTACGTGTATGACCCGTCCTGTTTCTGGAGCACGCGGTCCTTCTCATCCCCATACTGCTCGGTCTTGAGCCACAGCGCCCCCTCGTGCTCGTAGGTCAGGCCCTGCTGCTCGAGCGCTTCGAGCGTTTCCTCGATTCGGCGCGTACGGTACAGGTCGGATTCGTGAAACACCACATCGAACTCGACACCGAAGTCGGTCAGATCCCGTTCTTGTTCGGCCCGCTGGCTTGCGATGGCGATGGCGCGGCAACGGGAGACGCCGTCCGACTCCTCCCGATCGGCAAACGCCCGGCCCTCGTCCTCGACGATCTGTCCCGCGAGTTCGGTCAGGTAGGCGCCGTGGTAACCGCCCGCAGGGATTTCGGCTTCGCGCCCGACCAGCTGTTGGACACGGGCCCAGAGCGAACGGGCGAGCAACTCGATCTGCGTCCCCGCATCGTTCACGTAGAATTCGCGGGTGAGGTCGAACCCGATCGCTCCCAGCATCGACGCGATCGCGTCGCCCAACGCCGCGCCGCGGCCGTGCCCCACGTGAAGCGGACCGGTAGGGTTCGCCGAAACAAACTCGATGTTCACTCGAACGCCGTTGCCGACGTTACACCGCCCGTATCCGCTTCCCTCGTCGAGAATTCGCCGCAGGACACCGGACAACGCGGTGTCCGACACCCAAAAATTGATGAACCCCGGACCCGCGATTTCAATGCGGGAAACGACGTCCGCGGGTAACTCGAGGCGATCGATCAGCGCTTGCGCGAGGTCACGGGGCTTTTGCTTCAAACGCTTCGCGAGCTGCAAGGCGACGTTGGTCGCGAGATCGCCGTGCGTCGCGTCCCGCGGCGGCTCCAACAGGATCTCCACCTCGGGCACCCCAAACGAGTGCACGACCTGTTCGAGCGCCGCACGCAGTTGATCGGTGCTAGTGGTCAGGAGCTCTTCCCGGGCTTGGCTGTGCTCGAATCCTTCGAACCGGACTTGGCGTCGGTCTTCTTGGGAGCATCGGACTTGTCAGGCGTCTTCGTGTCTTTCTTGGTCTTCTTCGTATCTTTGCCGTCCGTTTTTTTCTCGCCAGCGCGTTTGTAGTCGGTGATGTAGAATCCACTTCCCTTGAACACGATTCCACCCCCGGCGGAGATGAGGCGCTCGCCGGGGGCGGAACACTCGGGACACTCGGCCCGGGTGTCGTCGCTGATTCGTTGTCGCTTTTGATATTCGTGCCCGCATTCCGGGCACCGATACGAATAAGTCGGCATCACTCAACTTCCGTAAGTACAACGGAGTAGCGAAGCTAGCGAGCCCGTTACCACGGGTCAAGCCGGATCGTGCGTACCCCACACGCTTCTCAGCGTATCGCTGATCTCACCCACTGTCGCACGCGCGCGGACTGTCTCGAGAATCCGCGGCATCAACGGACTCGACCCCGTCGCTGCCTCCCGTAGCTCCGCCAACGCGACACGCCAACGTTCCGGGTCGCGTCGCGCCCGTTGCTCGCGTAAGCGGACTCGCTGTGCTTCGGCCAACGCCGAGTAGTCCGGCGCTTCCACGTCCGGAACCGGTTCGTCGTCGACAAACTCATTCACGCCAACGACCACCCGGTCACCGGCCTCGACCATCTGCTGATCGCGGTACGCCGACTGTGCGATGGCCTCTTGCAGCAACCCGCGCTCGATGGCTTGGGCCGAGCCCCCCCAAGCGGCCACGCGATCCATCAGATTTGACACGCCCCGCTCGACTTGGTCGGTGAGGGCCTCCACGTAATACGAACCGCCGAACGGGTCGGCCGTGTGTGCGACGCCCGATTCGTACGCCAGCACCTGTTGCGTCCGAAGCGCGAGTCGAGCCGCATCGGCGGTAGGCAGCGCGAGCGCCTCGTCATACGCGTTGGTGTGGAGCGACTGCGTCCCGCCGAGTACCGCCGAAAGCGCCTGATATGCGACCCTGACCACGTTGTTGAGCGGTTGCTGCGCCGTGAGGGTCGATCCTCCGGTCTGCGTATGGAACCGGAGTAGGCAACTTCGATCGTCGGCCTGATACCGCTCGCGCATCAGCCGTGCCCAGAGACGCCGGGCAGCCCGAAACTTTGCCACCTCTTCGAAGAGGTCGTTGTGGGCCGCAAAGAAGAACGAGAGACGGGGCCCAATCGCGTTCACGTTGAGCCCTGCGTCAACGGCGCGATCCAGGTATTCGAGGGCATTCGAGAACGTGTACGCGACTTCCTGCGTCGCGGTCGCGCCGGCTTCGCGCATGTGATATCCCGACAGCGAGATGGGGTTGACCTTCAAGCCCTCATCCGCAACGAACCGGAGAATGTCGGTGGTCAATCGAAGCGACGGCTCGATCGGGAAGATGTACGTACCGCGCGCGATGTACTCCTTCAGCACGTCGTTCTGGATAGTCCCGCGAAGCTTGTCGGCCGAGATCCCGTGTTCTTCGGCGACGACGATGTACATCGCAAGCAAGACGGCGGCGGTCGCATTGATCGTCATGGACGTCGAGACGCGATCGAGCGGGATGCGATCGAAGAGCAGCGCAAGATCGTCTACGGTGTCGATGGCGACACCGGCCCGACCGACCTCCCCCTCGGCAAGCGGGTGGTCGGAATCGTATCCCATCTGCGTGGGGAGGTCGAACGCAGTCGACAACCCCGTCTGCCCGGCGGCGAGCAGCTCGCGGAACCGCGCGTTCGTCTCCTCGGCCGTCCCGAACCCCGCGTACTGACGCATCGTCCACAATCGACCGCGGTACATGTCGGGATGAATCCCACGGAGAAACGGGAATTCCCCGGGTCGGCCACGGTCCCACGCTTCGGCCGGCGCATGGTGGACCAGGTCGAGGGGGAATCCCGCCGGAGATGTACGCGTGTCAGTCAACGGCCACCGTCAAATGCCGTGAGTGTGCTTTCGACAAACGCGACGTCGTCCCGGCTTCCAATCACCAGCGGCACACGTTGATGCAGCGCGGTTGGCATGATGTCGAGAATGGGTGTCCGACCGTCAGATGCGGCTCCACCGGCCTGCTCCGCAATGAACGCAAGCGGCGCCGCCTCATAGAGCAGTCGCAGCTTGCCGTTGGGCGAATTGGCGTCGCCCGGATACATGAAGATACCACCCGTCAAGAGGTTTCGATGAAAATCGGCGACGAGCGACCCGATGTACCGAGCGCTCTTCCGATCGTTATCGCAATGCATGCCCTTGAAGCTGTCCACGGCACTGCGGTAGCCTTGGGTCCAGCGATTGTAGTAGCTCTCGTTCACGCTGTAGTACTTGCCGACCGCCGGGGTCTGTACTTTCGCAATGTTCAACCGGAATTCCCCGATGGTGGGATCGAGAGTAAACGTGTGCACACCTTGACCGGTGGAGTACACGAGCACCGTACTCGACCCATAAATCACGTAACCGGCCGCCACCTGCTTCCGTCCCGGCTGAAGACAGTCGTCCAGTGCCCCGGGGCCGTTCCGCGTGACACGACGGTGGATCGAAAAAATCGTCCCGATCGAAACGTCGACGTCGATGTTCGACGAGCCGTCGAGCGGATCGTAGAGCAGCGCGTATTTGCTCGTCTCGTACTGCTCGGGAGTCGGGACGGGCTCCTCCTCCTCCTCCGAGGCCATCACGCACACTCGGCCCGTGTACCCCACCGCCTGTTTGACCGTGTCGTTGGCTAGAACGTCCAGCTTTTGTTGCTGCTCGCCCTGGACGTTGGTCGAGCCGGCCGCACCCAAGATGTCGACGATACCGGCGCGACGGACGTATCCGGAGATGATCTTGGCCGCGAGCGCGATGTCGTAGAGCAAGCTGGTAAGCTCACCCGTCGCGTGGGGGTGCAGTCGCTGTTGCTCGAGAAAGAAGCGTTCGATCGTAACAACGGTCGAATCAAGCACGCGAGTCTCTCCGAAATCGTGTTGGCGCTTCCTTGGGTCACCTCATAATAGCGACCATCGGTGCGAATCGTCACCGTCCCGGCGCGATCGGTGCGAAACACCGGAATGGCCCGCTTTCGCAATCGATCGAGCACCGCCTCCGCTGGGTGGCCGTATCGATTGCGTCCCACACTCACCACGGCGACGTCCGGCGCGACCGCATCGAGCCAACGGGCGCGCGTGCCGCCGGCCGAACCATGGTGCCCCACCTTGAGCACGTTGGCGCTGCCAACCGTTGACGCGAGCAGCGATTCAGCGGGCCAGCCGATGTCGCCCGTCAACAGCGCTACGAAGCATCCGTACCGGACTCTCAGCACCACCGAGTTTTCGTTTGCGTTGAGTTGACTTCGCATCCAGACCTGCGAGGGATGCAGCACGTCGAACCGCACCGAGTCGAGGACAAAGACGTCGCCACTCCGCGCCGCGCGCCAATCCACGCCGTTCAGGTCGAGCGTCGCAAGGTAGTGGCGGTACAGAGACGTGCCGAGCGGCTGGCCGGGTTCCAAGACCAGCCTCGCCGGAATCGCCTCGATCACCGCCGGCACGCCTCCCAAATGATCGGCGTCGCCGTGGGAAGCCACCACGGCAGCCAATTCCCGAACGCCATGGGACCGAAGGAACGGCACGACCACGGTCCGACCGGCGTCGAAGAGTGCTCCACGAGGGCCTGCGTCGACCAATACCCAGGCCCCCCGCGGGCTGCGGACGGCGATCGCATCGCCCTGACCGACATCCAGCACGTGAACGCTCATCGAATCGGAGCGATCCCGGCCCACCACCGGGGGGAGAACCACCACGCACCAGAGCACCACCGCCACCGCGGCCACGGGCCTGCGGAGTTCTCTCCATCTGGGTCGGCGCCGGCGTATCCACACGACGGCGGCCAATACGCCCGCCCACGGTAGCGCGAAGGTCACGCCCGGCTGCCCGCCGAGATGCCCGCCCGGGACGGCCGACCCCACGGCTGCCACCCGTTCGATCAATGCCAAACACAGCCCCGCTCCACCCGCAATCACTTCGCCGAACACCAGACTGAGAAACACCCCGGGGACCACCACGCCCGCCAGCGGCACGGCAAGCAAGTTGGCGATCACGCCGACGGGAGCCACCGACCCAAACACAAACGCCGTGATCGGTGCGGTCGCGAGTGTAGCGCCGAGGGAGGCACCCAAGAGACGCGGCCGCGAGACCAACTCGGTACCGAATCTGGTACCCCACACCGCGGCGACCGAGAGCCAGGCGCCCACTGATGAGGCCGCGCGTGGATCTATGGCGAGAATCGTGAGACCGGCGACCGCGAGCACGGCGCTGAATGGCGGATGTCGCTGCCTCGCACGAGCAAACCCAACGATCGTGAGGAACCCCGCCGCCCGCACGGCCGAAGCCGGAAACCCAAGTGTCCCGACGTACGCCCACGTCAGTGCCGCGCTCCACAGCCAAGCCGAGTCGCGTACGCCCAACAAGCGAAGGACCAACACGAGCCAGCCGGCCAATACTCCAACGTGGAGCCCGGAGATCGCGAGGAGGTGTGCAAGCCCCGCATCCGTGAAGTCCTTACGCATGTCGGGGTCGATGCCGCCGCGCCGGGCCAGAACGAGCGCCTCGACCACGCCCGCACGCGGCCCGTAGAGCCGCGCGATCCGCTGCGCCACGGCTTCGCGGACACGGAACCGAAGTGCGCGGCGGTCACCGAGCACGCGCGCGTGATGCACGTTGAGCATGCCGCGCCCCCTATACTCGCCCACCGCTACAACCGTCGCTCCCGCGGGAGCGTGCTCGGACGCGACACGAAGGAAAACCCTACCGCCGCACGCCTCTTGCGCATGCACGACCGTCGCCGTGGTCCGACTACGGGTGTCGGGCGCGTCCCGGACCGCCACCATGACGGTCTTTCGACCGGATTCCCATGTACGAGTACAGCTGTTTGCCACCTGGCGCTGCGTGGTCAGACCGGTCCAAAAGCCAACGGCTGCCGTCAGCAGTACGACACGCCGCCAGCCGTGCAGCAGCGCGGCGAGCAGGCCGGCAATCAACAACAAGTAGAGTGGGTGCGCTGGAACAAACACGACGAGGCCGACCCAGAGGCCAGCCCCATATGCGATACCGAACTGAACGATGGGTGGGGTCACCGCTTCCGGTGAACCCGACCGATCGCGCTGTGAACTACCTCGCTACGCCACCACCTCGAGTCGACGCGCGGACTCGGTTGGCACACCGGTGAACGTCGCCCCAGTCGTGCCGGTGAGACGAACGTGCGCGTAGCTCCCGATCCACGCTTCGGGCCCGTCGACCAAGACGATCTTGTTCGTGCGCGTCCGCCCCTGCAGCATGTTGCCGCGGCGCGCCATGTTCTCGAACAGCACCTCGAGCGTCGTCCCCACCAGCTCGACGTTTCGCGCGCGCGCGACGCTCCGGACGGTGGCGATGAGCCGTTCGAGGCGTTCGCCCTTAGTCGGTTCGGGAACGGCGCCCGGGAGCTTGAGCGCCCCGGTGCCGTCACGGGGCGAGTACTTGAACGTGAACGCGTCGTCGAAGCCCACCTCCCGTACCAGACTTTCGGTTTCGAGGAAATCGGCCTCCGTCTCGCCGGGAAACCCGACGATGATGTCGGTTGTGAGCGCCAACCCGGGAATGCCCGACCGCAATCGCGCAACACAGTCGAGGTATCCGTCCCGATCGTAGCGTCGGCCCATCCGCTTGAGGATGCGTGAGCACCCACTCTGTACCGGAAGATGGATGTGCTCGCACGCGGCCGGGACGGCTGCAAGGGCCGCAACGACCCTGTCGGTGAAATCATTGGGGTGCGGACTGGTGAACCTGAGCCGACGAATTCCCGGCACCGCGCCGACGGCGTGAAGCAAGTCGGCAAAATCGTGCTGACCGTCGTGATAGCTGTTTACCGTTTGGCCGAGGAGCGTGACCTCCGTGACGCCCTGTTCCGCACGCGATTCGACTTCGCGCACGACGTCCGCGAGTTTACGGCTTCGCTCTCGGCCGCGTGTCATCGGAACGACGCAGAACGAGCACCGATAATCGCATCCCCGCTGCACCGTGACGAACGCCTTGACCCGGTCGTGTTGCGCCAAGGGAATGTCCTCGTAGTGTTCCCACTCCTTGAACTCCACGTCGGCGGCCCGCTCGCCACGCGCCGCCCCGGCGATTAGATCGGGGAGCGCCCGGTATCCGTCCGGGCCGAGGACCATGTCCACATACGGCGCATCGGTCAGCAGCGTCTTCCCCAGCCGCTGCGCCATGCACCC
>JBFIZG010000076.1:0-11262 GCA_041604955.1 Gemmatimonadales bacterium
GCCAGCTCCAGCGCGCGCTCGTAGTGCTGACGTGCTTCCTCGAAATTCAGTCGCGTGTAGTGATGGAAGTCCCCCAGAGCGAGGTGTGTCGTGACCGCGTCGGGCGCCAGCTCCCGCGCCTGACCCGCCGCGCGCCACGCATCGACCGCCAACATCGTATCGGTCGCGGCAAACCAGAAGTGGTTAACGAGCGCGCGTGCGAGCCATGCATGGGCATCGGCGAAACTCGGATCCAGTTCGGTTGCCCGCTTGAATGACGCGATCGCTCGCAGCCGGTCGTCAGCCATGATCCGGCGCTGAAAGTACGCGATTCCGTCGAGATAGGCTTCGTAGGCGCCGGTATGCTCGGTCGGCAACGTAGCGAGCAGATTCCGCTGGTGAACTGTAAGCTCCGCCGCAAATTCACCCGCAATTGACGACGCGATTTCCGCCTGCACTTGGAACAAGTTCCGCGCCGTGAGTTCCGTATTCCACGAATTGCCCCACATCCCTTGTTCGGTTTCCCCATCGATGAGCTGGATGGTGATCTGAAATTGATTCCCTACCCGTCGTGCGGTCGTCTCCGTCACGGCATCGACCTCGAGGCGGTCGGCAATTTTACGAACACCAAAACCGGCCCCTCGATAGCCCAGAACCGACGATCGCGCCCGCACCCTCAGCCCGGGAACCTGAAAAAGCTTCGTTAGGATCTCGCTGTGGATCGCGTCAAACAGCAAAGTGTCGTCGGCCGTCGCGCCTTGCATTTCGAACGGCAAAACCGCCACCGCCGGCACATCGACGGGTTCATCGTTGACGGAACCGCGTAGCACCACCAGTGCAGTAATGGCGACCATGAAAGCGCCTGCCACCAGCACCCGGCGTTTGGATCGCGCGACCAACGTGGCAGCCGGCTCGAGCCCAGTTGGCGTGAGACCCACGCTCGGCGTCGCCAGCCCCTCGAACTGCGGAATCAACTCGTCTGCTGTTTGCCATCGGTCCGCCGGTTTCTTCGCCAAACACCGCATCACCAACGAGTCGAGGTGCGGTGGCACCACAGAGCGATGGCGCGCGATGGGTTCCGGTTGTTGGCTGATGTGCTGCGCCAGCACCGCTTGCGGCGTGGCGGCTATGAACGGTGGCCTGCCCGTCAACAACTCGTACGCCAACGCACCGAGGGCATAGACGTCGGCCCGGTGATCGATGTGCGGATCGGCGGCTGCCTGTTCCGGCGACATGTACGACGGGGTGCCGAGCGCGATGCCAGCCGTGGTGAGCTTGTCACGGCCTGTGGCCTCACTCACGGCCTTCGCAACCCCAAAGTCCGTGACAAGCGCATGACGCCCGCTCAGCATCACGTTGTCGGGCTTGATGTCGCGGTGCACCACCCCCTGTTGATGCGCATACGACAATGCATCGGCGACATCGCGGAGCATGCGCGCCGCGTCGGCGACCGGGAGTTCACCCTCGCGCGCGATCCGGGCCCGCAGCGACTCCCCATCGACAAACGGCATCACATAGTAGAGAAATCCATCCGCTTCACCCGAATCGTGGAGGGGCAAGATATGGGGATGCTGCAGGTTGGCGGCGATCCGGATCTCGCGCAGGAACCGGTCGCCCCCCAAGACGGCAGCCAGATCGGGCCGCAGTACCTTGAGAGCCACCTGTCGCTCGTGCTTGCGGTCGCGCGCGAGGTAGACGGTGGCCATGCCACCTTCGCCGAGCACGCGTTCGACTACGTAGCGGTCGGCAAGGGCACGTTTCAGGCGGTCGAGAGGGTCTACCATCCGGTGTCGGTTCGTACGATCACTCTAAAGTGTAGTCCCCCCCTTCGCGACGCCAGCATGGGAATCGCGCTACGGTCTCCGCATGATGACGAACGCGTTTTCTTGTTCAGTCGGCGGCACCCAAAAACCAGTGCTGCCGACACCGCATGGATGTTGGTGGCGACCGCCATGGTGCTCCTCTTGACGCCTCTGGCGTACACCTCGGTGTGACACTGGGTCTGGGGCTCAGTCTGGCTAGACGAGATGGCCGCGCTCGATTTGCCGGCGGAGCCGTCGATTGAACGCCGGCATTGCCGCCGTCATCGCCGATTGGTGGGCACCATGCTCGTGTGCCTGTTCGCGAGCGCGGCGTGGTGCGGACCAACAGTACCGGATCAGCGCCTCGCTCTCAACTGACCTCCAACGCATCGAGCGCCTCCCGGAGCTTCGTGAAGAGCTCCCTCAGGTTGCGTGGGTTTTGCCCGAGATCTGCCTTCCCAACCCGGGAGCGAGAGACGGCGTGGATGACCCGCTCGCTCCCCTCGTCAACGACTCGAACCGTCACGTCGTCCTTGAACCGAAGCAGCTTCGTGGTACGAACCAGCCGGACGGTCAGCACGCCGCCAGCGGTTGAATCGGAAGCCCAAGACCAGTTCGGCAGCAGCGCAAGCGTCTGCCTCAATGCCGACGCGACCTCGCTCAGTGAGCGGGTGGTCGCGATCGGGCGAAGCGCGACGTCGGCCGCCGCGATCGAGGTCTGCGCTTCGTTCTCGCGGAAGTCACGTCCCCAGTCGTCGATCACGACGAACAGCCACACCACCAACAGCGCGATGAGGACCAACCCGAGCACGATCAAACGACGCACGACCCGGCGCCGGTCACGCTGCCACGGTTTTTCGGCTGGTAACATTTCCGTCGACGTACCGAAGCACGAGCGAGGTCACGGTAACGAATGTTGACAAACAGAACGGGTCGCGAAGATCGTCGATTGTCAACAAACGTTGCCGAGGTGTAAACACTTGTAGGACCAGGAGCTTCCGCAGGTGTTTAGCCGGACTCGAGCGCCGCTGCGAGCGCCGATTCCAGTTCGGGGTGACGGAACTCGAATCCGGCATCGCTCAGTTTGGTCGGAACGACTCGCGTGCTCGCAAGTAGCAGTTCCTTGCCCATTTCACCAAAAATCGTACGAATCGCAAAGGCGGGGACCGGAAGAATCGCGGGCCGATGGAGTGCCTTACCCAACGACCGGGTAAACTCCCGATTGGTGACGGCGGCCGGCGCGACCGCGTTTACCGCCCCGGACAGTTTGGTGGAGTCGAGCGCGAAGCTGATGACCTGCACGAGATCGTCGAGTGCTATCCAGCTCATCCACTGATCTCCGGACCCCAACTGGCCGCCCACGCCCAGACGGAACGGCGTGAGCATCTCGGCCAGGGCGCCGCCCTTTGAGGAGAGGACCACCCCGATTCTCAAATTGACGACGCGGATCCCGGCCTGGGCTGCGGACGCGGTCGCCCCCTCCCACGCCTTGGCAACCGTCGAGAGAAACAGGTTTCCCGGGCTGCTGTCTTCCGACAGCTTCTCATCACCGCGGTCCCCGTAGTAGCCCACCGCCGAGGCAGCCACGAGGACTTTGGGCTTGTTCGCCAGCTTCACGAGACCGTCACAGAGGTTTTTCGTTCCCTGAACCCGGCTGGTCGCGATTGCAGCCTTTTTGTCTGCCGTCCACCGTCCGGTGATGCTCTCTCCCGCCAGGTGGACGACAGCGTCGACGCCATCCAGTGCCGCCGGAAGGTCACCGCTCGTTGGATCCCAAGTGACCGCCGGGGGTTCGGCCGCCTGGCCCGGACGGATTAGCGGATGCACCTCATGACCCCCCTCTCTCAGGGTGGCCACGAGCGCCGACCCGATCAGCCCGGTCGATCCAGTGACGCCGACACGCATATCATCGCCTTCGATCAGTTCGTTTTTCAGCCCGTCACGGCCGATGCTGGAGCCCCGTACCGTTCCAAGTACGGTTTGACATCGAACTTACGAGCCGTATTCGCGGATGTCATGTATCGCACCTTCCCGAACACGGGACGCTCCGGCCCCCAAGCTCGGTCGTAGCGACCGAGTATCCAGAATATGCCACTGTACGAATTGGGGTCGCGCCCATCCAAGGCGTACGCGTTATTGAGCTCGATCATGATCTCGAGCGCTTCCTCCGGCGACCGTGTCCATTCCAGAATCTTCTTGCCCCACAACATGCGGAGATAGTTGTGAATGCGGCCTTCCACCAGAAGCTGGTTCTGCGCGGCGTTCCACAGGGGATCGTGCGTAGCGGCGGTCTCGAATTCTTCCAGCGAGTACACGTGTTCTCGCGGATCGCGCGAGTGTTCCGCGAGCGTCTTACGCGCCCAGTCGGGAAGCGACGAATATTGGTCGTAGGACGGGTCGTGTGCGCACCGGTTGAACCCAACCTCCCGCCATGTAACGATCTGGTCCAAGAACGCCTCGGCGTTTTCGGGCGCACCCCACCACCCGGCGCGACGGCCGGCCATCTCTGGAACCACACGCAGGGGAGACCAATCGACCTCGCGCGCGAGCGAGGCAAACACCTGATGCGCACCGACATGCCCGAAGTGGAGGTATGGGGAGAGACTACTGGTCACCGGCTGTGCCGGATCGTTTCGCTCGCCATAAGACTGGAGCCGTTTTTCGACAAACCGCTTGAGTACGCGCGCGCCGGCGTCCGAACCGCCTTTGTAATCGACGGGACCGATCGTAGTGTCGACCGCAACAGATGAGAGAAGGTCTCCCGAAGATTCGAGATCTGCCACGGGCCACTGCTTGGAGATGTGCGGCGCAACCGAGGTGATGCGCTCGAGCGCCGCGTTCCGAAGCGGATCCGGTTGGGGCATCGTTTCGACGTGCCGGAGGAGGTTCTTGTGCACGAAACGCCGAAACGAATGCGCGGTCGTGAACACCTCGTCGGTGGCGCCGAGCGGCATCAACCCGTTTGCATCCACCTTCTCGAGCAACACGGGGAGCTTCGCGGCAGCCGCCTGAACCATCCTGGGGATGAAGAATGCGGGGTAATCGTCTGTCACCACCACGTTCGCACGCTCGGCCAGCGCCGCGAGGAGACCCACCCCCTCGTCCGCCTGCGGCTCGAGATAGGGGTAATAGAGTATGCCAGTGCCGGCGAATCGGCGCGCGTTGTCCCTCATACCGTCGATGACGAAGGCGTGCATGCGGGCCGAAGCCCACGGGTAGTCGCTGCGAAGCCCTTCGAAAACTACGAGTGGTTTGTCGAGCTTCCGGCACCATTCGATCGCGCGATCGAGACTGAAGTTCCAGCGCGTTCTTCGATGCGCCGTCATCCAGTAGAGGACGTAGTCCCCCTCCTTCTGAATGCCAGCCTGGTTGACACAGGTGATCCGTGATGTCGGAACGCCACTCACGTTTCGCTCCTTCTGGGAAGAGATGGTGTGGGGAATCGAGCCGGCGGTCGGACTAGTCGGACCGCTTAACCGATCGCTGGGAGGCGCCTCCCGCGAGCGTCTCGAGGGTCGTTCGAAGGCCGTCGATATCGGGAAGCAGCTCCGCCCCGATCTCGTCCAACGCATCACGGTACCCTCGTGCGGCCCGGCCGCCCGCAAGGATTGCTATCGATCCGTCGAGGCGTCGTCGGAGCCGGCGGAGTTCGTCGCCGAGCGCAGGATCATCTGCCGGGTGGATAATGCTGAGCGCGACCGCCGAGACCCCGATTCGGTGAGCCGCAGCAACGATGTCGTCCGCCGGGAGATCGGGCCCGAGGTAAAAGACGCTCCACCCGTAGGCGGCCGCGGCTGCCGCGACCAACCGTGCCCCGATCTCATGACGCTGACCAGACGGTGTCGCGACAACGATTCGTGGGCCGTCCCCACCCTCCTCCAGGGACTCGGCCATCCGCGCCAGCGTCCGCATGACGACGGCTGAGGCCAAGTGCTCATGCCCCACACTCACCTCGCCGGCCCACCACATCTCGCCGATACGCTCCATGAGAGGGGCGATCACTTCCGCCACCAACACCGTCGGGGGCAGCAAGACCACGGCCCGACGGAGCTCGGCTGCCAGCCCCGGCCCGTCGAGCGCCCGAACCGCTTCCAGTGCCCGATCCAGAATCTCAGAGGGCGGATACGGTTCCGCGAGAATTCCCCGTCTGCTCGGTGCGGTGGCGCGGGCCTCCCGATCTTCCCGAACCATCTCCTCCAATTCGGTCGTGGCCAGCCCCGCCACATCTCCGATTCGGCGACCTGCGTCAGTCGCTTCACGGAGCAGAATGAGCCGATCGATATCGCCATTGGAGTAAAGACGTCGTCCGCCGGGCGATCGAGTCGGCTGGACCACCCCGTAGCGCTTCTCCCATGCCCTGAGGACATCGGCCGTGAGCCCGGATCGTCGGGCCACGACTTGGATCGGGTGTTTCCCTCCGCCTCCCGCTGAATTATTGGAACTCATGATCCTACGTTAAGGAATCGTCTACTTGTTGTCAATGTTTCAAAATAGACAAGTTCTTGACAAAACCATGATCTGAGCCTACGTTATTGGACAGCAGTTAGACAAAACCTCGTGAAGGCGGGGCGGACGTCAGCAAACAGACCACATTCGGAGGAATCATGCAGAGCAGACTCTTCACCTCGATCGCAGCGGCGGCAGTCCTGGCGACAGTGTCGGCAGCGCCCGCCTCGGCGCAGTCCTATGGAATGAAGGTGAAGCCGGACATCGTCGAGATCGCGGCGAGCGCCGGTTCGTTCAACACACTCGTGGCCGCCGTCAAAGCTGCGGGCCTTGTGGAAACGCTCAAGGGCAAAGGCCCGTTCACGGTCTTCGCGCCGACGGACGAGGCGTTCGCGAAGTTGCCGAAGGGTACCGTTGAGTCGCTGCTCAAGCCCGAGAATGTCGAGCAGCTGCGCGCGATTCTGACCTACCATGTCGTTCCCGGCAAGGTCATGGCGTCGCAGGTCGTCGGTATGAAGTCGGCAAAGACGGTTCAGGGGCAAGCACTCGCCATCTCCCTGATGGACGGCACCGCAATGGTCGATAAGGCCAAGGTGATCAAGACTGACATCGAGGCCAGCAACGGCGTCATCCACGTCATCGACACGGTGATGCTCCCGGCAACGGAGACGCAGTAACCGATCCTAACGCCCTCATGACGGCGGTTAGGTTACAGCACGGGATTCCGGCAGTCCGGGGTCCCGTGTTTCACTTTCCTCGACAAAGGCGTGAACGGACCAGATCCGATGTTGGAAAACAACACACCGCGAGAAGCCGCGCCCATCACCCTCTTGACGGGGGCGAGTGGGTACGTGGGCGGGCGGCTCCTACATGCACTGGAGGAGCGCGGCGACCACATCCGGTGTACCGCTCGGAACCCGGCGTTTCTCAAAGATGAGATCGGCCCCGAGGTCGATGTGGTACACGCTGATGTGCTGGATGCGACCACCCTACCCGCGGCGCTCCAGGGCGTTCACACCGCGTATTACCTCATTCACAGCATGGGGTCGACCGGGAATTTCGAGCGACAGGATCGTATCGGCGCGACAAACTTCGCTGAAGCGGCGCGTGCGGCGGGTGTAAAACGGATCATCTACCTGGGCGGGTTGGGTCACGGGACCGACCTCTCGACGCATTTGCGAAGCCGCCACGAAGTGGGACGCATCCTTCGCGAGTCCGGCGTTCCCACCGTCGAACTCCGTGCGTCCATCGTCATCGGATCCGGCAGCCTTTCGTTCGAGATGATTCGTTCGCTGGTCGACAAGTTGCCCGTGATGGTCACACCGCGCTGGGTCCAGGTCGCCGCACAACCGATCGCCATCGAGGATCTCGTGGGGTATCTCGTGGAAGCTGCCGACATTCCGCTGGAAAAAAGCGAGATATACGAGATCGGAGGTCCGGATCGGGTCTCCTACGGCCACCTGATGCGGGAGTACGCGCGGCAACGCGGTTTGAAACGGATCATGATTCCGGTGCCTGTCTTGAGCCCGGGGCTCTCCAGCCGTTGGTTGGGGTTGGTGACGCCGGTGTATGCACGCGTGGGTCGGAAGTTGCTCGACTCCGTCCGGAACGAAACCGTCGTTCGGGACCGGCAAGCAGAACACGTGTTTTCGGTGCAGCCGCGCGGCGTTCGCGAAGCGATCGAGCGCGCCCTGGTCAACGAGGACCACGACTTCGCACAAACGCGGTGGTCGGACGCACTCTCGTCAAAAGGCGCCGACCGAAGCTGGGGTGGTGTCACATTCGGCTCGCGGATCGTCGATTCCCGGACCGTCACCGTTCCCGCCGACACGGCGGTCGCGTTTGAACCCATCCAGCGCATCGGGGGATCGGTTGGGTGGTATTTCGCCGACTGGATGTGGCAGCTGCGCGGTTTCCTCGATCTGTTGGTTGGCGGTGTGGGAATGCGGAGGGGGAGACCGCATCCGAAAGATCTGTCTCCGGGCGACACCGTCGACTTTTGGCGGGTGGAGAAACTCGAACCCAACCAAGTACTCCTGTTGAACGCCGAAATGCGGTTACCGGGTCGCGCGTGGTTGCAGTTCGAAGTGGAGCCGGACGAAACCGGCTCGGTCATCAGACAGACGGCGATCTTCGACCCCGTCGGCCTGCTTGGCCGCCTCTACTGGTACATCCTGTACCCGATGCACGTGCTGATCTTTCGCGGAATGCTCAACGCCATCGCGCGGGAGGCGCGGTCGGCAGCCGACAAACCCCAGGCGATCAGATCCACTGCATGAGAAGCACTCGGTCAATCGAGCGAACGACGGTTCCCAAACCGTGAGGTCGCGGATCCCGAGCGCAACTCGGGATCCGCGCCTATTTCGGCCGCTACCGACGTGCTGCGTCGGCTTCCACCTCGGTCGAGAACATCCGGCCCGTGGTGAGTTCCAGCGCGATTCGATCAGCGTCGTAGATCTCATCCAACGCCTCGAGGATTCCCCGCGCGTCAACCGAAACGCTCCGGTTCCGTTCAGGAAGATAGATGTAATCGCCGGGCAGGCTCTCGATGTTGCCATCGAACACGAGCCCGACGACTTCCAAATTGGAGTTCAAAACCGGTGACCCCGAATTCCCGCCGATGATATCCGCCGTCGCCACGAAGTTGAAAGGTGTCGAGAGATCGAAGGACGCCGGCCGGTCCAACCACCTTGGGGGAAGGTCCCACTCGGTGCCGGGACCGTACGAGTAGTAGTGGTCGTAGAGACCGTAGAACGTGGTATAGATCGGTGCGATCGTGCCGTTATACTCGTATCCCCTGACGATCCCATCGGCAATGCGGAGTGAGAACGTCGCGTCTGGCGGAATGGTTGTACCGTAGACGCTGAATCGGGCGCGCCCAAGGGATCTCGCCACCGCCGCTTCCTGTTCGGCCAGCGCAGAGAATGCGCCTTGGAACCTCCCGAACCGCTCGGCGAACGTGCTCACGAGTTGTATGGCGGGATCGTCCATGGTAAGTGTACCCGCGTCGATACAATCGGCGGCGCTCGCCGAATCGGCCAGCTCGGACCGCGCCAAGATGTCTCGCGCCACCGCGTCGGGTGTACGGCCGCCCAGGAACTGCGCGACCTGCTCGTCTTGTGCGCCGAGGTGTTGCGCCAAATCGGCAATGCGCGCCGCGAGCAGTCGCTGTTGCAGGGACGTGGGCTGTGCGCCCACAGCCCGAAGTCTGCCGCCCAAATTCTCGAGCACTTCCGCCGGGGCGCCGGCCGCTTGCTGTGCGAGGTAGAACCACCCGAAGTAGGCTCGCCTGAGCGTCGCACTGGAAAAATTGTCACTGACGATCGCCAGGAACGCGGCGTAGTCGGCGGCGTACTCCAACTTTGCATCTTGGATTTGCGCCATTTTCTCGAGCATTCCGCCAAACTCGGCTTGGAGCGTCGGATCTCGGTCGATCGCCTCACCGAAGCTCCGTTCGGCGTCCCGGCGCTTTGCCATGATGACCGGGTCGTTGAGCGCCGCCCAGCGACCTTCGTACAGCTTCTCGGTGTTGAGCAGCCCGAAGATCGTGTTTCGTAAATCCATCGCCTCGCCCACCTCCGGGTTCTCGTCGTAGAACGCCTGCATGGCTGCTGCGCGGCTGCTTACGAGATCGAGAATGCCCTTGTCCTGCACGACCCGTCGGAACTCGAGCTGCGCGACCGTCTCGAGCCGGCTCGTAGAACCCGGGTTGCCGATGACGAACACTGCGTCGTCTTCTGACACCCCAGCCGAACTCCACCGAAAGAAATGTTCCGGCTGGTGCGGCTCGCCGTCGTCGTCGTACACGCGGAAGAAGGAGACGTCGAGGACGTATCTGGGGTACGTGAAGTTGTCGGAGTCGCCGCCGTAGTATCCCATCTGCAGCTCGGGGATCATCACCAGCCGCACGTCGGTGTAGCGTTTGAACACGTACGCCGACGTCTTGGCGCCGTTCCAGAGCGCGATGATTTCGACCTCGATACCGGCTTCCTTCCCCCCGAATTGCTCGACCATCCGAGCCTCGATTTCACTCGAAACTTGTCGGTTCGCCTGCGCCCGCTCGGCATCGGTGGTGGCCGCTGCCAGACGACTCTCCACTTCCGCGGAGACGTCTTCGATCGCGATCAGTTGGTCGACGTACAGCCCGTCCACACGACGCTCGTCGGCGAGCGACCCGGCGTAGAACCCGTTGTCCAGAATGTTTTCTCCTGGGCGGCTCACCTGGCTGCCGCTCCCGCGGCCGCAGTGGTGGTTGGTCATGACCAAGCCGTTGGGCGAGACAAAGGACGCCGTGCAGTTGGGCAGCCTGAGCGCGCCGAGCCGCGCGCGCGCGAACCACGCCGAGTCGGGCTGGAATCCGTACGTCTCCTGGAAGTAGTCGAGCGGAGGATATTCGAAGGTCCACATCTTGCCGTTGTCGAATCGGCCGGCGCGAACGGTGTCCAGGTCGATCCCGGGGACGGCGGGCATGGCAGGCGCCTCGATCGCCGGCATCATGATCGGTGCTTCGAGGGTCGGGTCCATCTCCGGGGCCGCGGTCACCTCGGGCGGCGCGCCGGTGGAGGTCGCGCACCCGAGCGCGAGCACGGGCACCGTAGTCCCGGCCGCGAGCAAGCGGAAGAACCGAGAACGTAAAGTCTGTTTCATTTTCGAGGCCCTTGGATGCGGGTAGAGAGACGAGTCATAGGCGTGATCCTGCCCTAGAAACTAACGATCTTTCCCTTGCATCCAACACGGTGAGAATTGGCGATGAAGAACGCTTCATCCGACGCGCAAGCGTCCGAACGCAAACGCAGCGCCCCGATTCCGGGATACGTCGGCTACCCTCGAACGCGCCGGCCGGATTCGTCGTTCCGACGCTGAAGCGTCGGCTCGGCGCTCCGCGACCCGTTTTAGGAGCGAGGAGCTAGGAGCTAGGGGAGAGCCGCGGGATGCCGCCTGCTCTCCCCGTGCACCGTGTACTTTGCACCGTGTACCATGCACCGTGCACTCGCCCGACCCCCACTCCCCCCTAGATCCTAGATCCTAATTCCTA
>JBFIZG010000077.1:0-11229 GCA_041604955.1 Gemmatimonadales bacterium
ACTCATGTGGAGAGATGCACGATCGCGTGCGACGGAATCAACGCTTGTCTCTTCGATGGGTAAGTGCGGGGAAGTTGCCGGTTGCGTCGATGTTCGGCAAGTGAGCAATCTGGGTTTCGGGGGCGGGGCCAAACCTGGCACTCACGGCGCGAGACGCTTTGGAGCAAAGTCTCGGTGTAGGACGTGTCGCCTGAGCGATATCCCACTAAGTGCCTGTAAAACAACAAGTTAAAATACTACTTGTCGCTTCGTGTCTTCGGGTTATATTCGGTATATGCCCGAAGAAAAACCGAATATCAACACGGGGCGGTTGGCTCCTACGGTACTCGCTCGGAGGGCGGGGGCGAACGACCCGAACGCGGTGACCACCCGGGACTCGTTCCCAAGATGTCCCGAGTGTCACGGAGTCGTCTACCCCGCCTCGGGGTGTGTACTCTGTCCGTCTTGCGGGTGGGGGCGTTGCGGCTGACGCCGGCGAGTCGATACCGTGGTCGATCAGCAAGAGTTTTTCCGAGCGCCGAGCTTTCCGTCTCCATCACCGGGCCTGACCGTGCTCGATACACGGCTTCGCGGAACGGCATTCGTGGAGCACGGGGTCAAGTCCGTCGTCAACTCTCCCGAAAGCACCGGGATGGGGTTCTGGTCGATCAATCCATTTGTCGGTTGCGAGTTCGGTTGTTCCTACTGCTATGCCCGGTACACGCATCGATTCGTCGTCGAGCGGGCACGCGACCGGGGTATGTTGCACGAAAACGCATTCGGGGAGTTCCGCGGCCCCAACGGCTGGGAAGCGTTTGAAGAACGCATCTTCGTCAAATCCAAAACAGACGTATTGTCTGCATTAGACCGCGACCTCTTCCGTGTGTTACGCCGTTCCAACGATGTAGGCCCGCAAACCGTCGTCATCGGAACGGCGACAGATCCTTATCAACCGGCCGAACGGCGCTTCGGCATCACCCGGTCGGTACTCGAACGATTCGCGGCCGTACGTGATCTGTCGATCGGGATCATCACCAAAAGCAGTCTCATCACTCGCGACATCGATGTGTTGGTGAAGCTGGGACAGCGAAACCGTGTCACGGTGTATATCTCGCTCATCAGTACCGACCTGCAACTCATCAGGTTGTTCGAACCCCGGTCACCGCTTCCGCATGCCCGGCTTCGAGCGCTCGGCAAGCTCCGGGAGGCCGGGCTGAACGCCGGTATCATTGTCGCACCGATTCTTCCCGGCATTACCGATTCCGTGTTTCACATCGACGCACTCATGCGTGCCGCCAAGAAAGCAAAGGCGGCTTTCATCCAGCCCTCCGTACTACGGCTCGATTCGGCGTTACGGGAACGGTTCATACCTATTATAGAAAAACACTTCCCGCCGCTTGCCCCTCGGTACCGGGCCGCGTTTGCCGGCAACCGTCACGCGCCCCAGCAGTACATCGATGCCGTAAACAGGCGGTTTCGCCGGCTCGCGCATAAACATGGAGTGGCTCCAAAAAATCCGCTCGGGTCGGAAGAGCCTCCGGTGCAGAATCAATCGCAGCCCAGCCAAGCACAACTGCGTCTCCTATGACTGGCACCAAACACGAGCAGTGGGTCGGGGGCGATCGCCACCGTCGCCCCGTGGCGCCGTATCGCCGCTCGCGCGGAGTCAACAAATCGCTCACCAGCGACATCGCCGTCTGTGTTTGGATTCCGTTGTTCCCACTCCGCTGTGAAGAACAGCGGCGCCCTGAGTTGACGGCTACGCCAACGGCCATCCTCGCGGCCGATAACACGCGCCAGCTGTGGCTCGTCTCGTCCCGTGCGCGGCGTTTTGGCGTCAAGCCAACCATGACCGTCAGTCAGGCAGTCGGGTTGTGCCCAACGCTCACCCTCTGCGAACCGGACCCGGTTTACTACGATGAGCGGTTTGCCACCCTGCTGTCTGCATTGCACGACGTCAGCCCTGTCGTCGAGCCGGTGGAGTTGGGACGTGTGTTTGTCGGTGTCGATGGTTTGGATCGGCTGTACGGACCACCGGAGCGGCAAATTCAGGCAATCGTCAACCGGGTCGCTGCCAAGCGGCGTGCATACGAGAGCCTCCGTATCGGGTGGGGCCGGGGAAAGTTCGTCGCATGGGTCGCGGCAACACGCGCGAAACCAAACGCCCCGGTCATCGTCGCCGACCACGAGCGCACGGAGTTTTTGTCGGCACAGCCCGTCGCGACCTTGCAGATCGATGCCGACACGCACCGGCTGCTTCGGCAACTCGGCCTGACGCAACTCGGCGACGTCGCCCAGTTGCCCGAAGCGGCTCTCGTGTCGCAGTTCGGCAAAGAGGGACGCCGGATCTGGCGTCTCGCCTCGGGCGTCACCACGAGTCCGGTCGTCGGCCGGGAGGTTCCCAACCCCATCGTCGCCACACTCGATTTCCCAAACCCGGTAGCCGATCGCACCATGTTGTCCCATTCCATCACGCTGTTGATCGAGCGGGCGCTCCGTCATCCTCGCCGTGTCGGCTGGCGCGTACAGCACGTCCGCTTGTCTGCCGACCTCGAGCAGGGGGCGTCCTGGATGGCAAGCGCCACACTACAAGATCCGTCGGCTGACGTTGGCCACATTGCCGCCCCGCTCGAAGCTCGTGTCGAACAAGCGCCGCCGACCGGCGCGGTCGAGCGATTGACCGTAGAGTTTACGGCGTTCGTGCGCGGCGCCGGCGAGTTGCAACTCTTTGCGAGGGACGCAGCCAGCGCCGCGCGCGCAGGTCGGCAACGCGCGCTCCGTGCGGTCGTCAAGGAAATCAAGGTCAGGTTCAATCGGTCAGGGCTGTTTCACATTGTGGAGGTACATCCATGGTCGCGCATTCCCGAACGCCGGTACGCGCTGATCGACTACGACCCCTGAACCTCCCGCAGCCGGTACAAGTCGAATTGGGTGACACGGGCAAACCCACGGCGATAGCGGAACGCGGTGAGCGACGGGCGGTAGTGGCGGTGAACGAGGTGTGGCGCGTCGACGACGAGTGGTGGCGTCACGAGCAAATCGCCCGCCGGTATGCCGACGTCGTGCTGGAAGGGGGCGCGCACGTTGTCCTCTATGAAAACTTGATGACGGGTGACTGGTTCGTACAAAAGCCGTAACAGCGGATGCGATGTATATCGAGCTTCACTGCCACTCGGCGTTTTCGTTTTTGGACGGTGCGTCGCTCCCGGAGCAACTCGTGCTCGAGGCGAAGACATTGGGCTATCCTGCATTGGCCCTCACCGATCACAACGGGTTGTACGGCTCGATGGCGTTCGCGCAATCCGCGAAGCAAATGGGGCTACAACCCATCACCGGAGCCGAGGTTACCCTGTTGGACGGCTCGCACCTCACCCTGCTCGCTGAAACACAGCAGGGATACGCCAATCTCTGCCGGCTCATCACCGAAACGCATCTGGGGCAGGACGATCGAAAAGACCCCAAACTTCCGTTCGCATCACTCGAGGCCCGTCACGAAGGTCTGATCGTTCTCTCCGGTTGCCGCGGTGGTCTCCTGCCGCGGCTCCTCGCTGAACGCGGCTCGAGCGCTGCGTACGCCATGGCCAAGCGGTGTCGCGCCATCTTCGGGCCCGACAACTTCTTCATCGAGCTGCATCGGAACTCCGTCCGCGGTGACCATGCTCGCACCAAGGCGTTGTGTGATATCGCCGACGCCACGGGACTTTCCGTGGTGGCCACGGGTGACGTCCACTACCATCGCCGTGACCGGTATCGGCTCCACGATGTACTGGTCGCCATTCAGCACCGTACCACGCTCGATGCATCACACGACGTACGCCGTCCAAACAACGAGTTCCATCTCCGTTCGCCGAGTGATGTGGAGGCGATGTTCCGCGACCGTCCTGACGCCGTGGCAAACACCTTGGTGATTGCAGAACGCTGCGCCGCGTTCGATCTGACCAAGGATTTGGGGTACACGTTCCCCGATTTTCGCGGCTCTGAGCGTCACACGGCGCCCCGGGCGTTGGCCGAGTTGTGTTGGGCGAAACTGGAAGACCTGTACCCAGCGGCATCACCACACCGCGCCGAAGCCGAGCGGCGGTTGACGGAAGAGCTGCGGCTCGTCGCCCATCATGAATTATGCGGATTTTTTCTCGTCTACAGAGATCTGCTGGACCTTGCACGAACCGTGGCAGCGGAAGTGCGGCAGGGTACTCGACGCGCCACGAGCAACCTGTTACCGGGACGCGGGCGTGGGTCGTCGGTCTCGTCCATCATCTGTTACTTTCTGGGTCTGTCCCACATCGACCCCGTCGCAAACGATCTCTTCCTCGGCCGGTTTCTGAACGAGACACTTGCATCGATTCCGGACATCGATCTCGATTTTCCGCGCGAGATTCGCGAAGAGCTCATTCGGCAGGTGTACACGCGTTACGGCGGGGAACACGTGGGACTCGTATGCACATTCCCCACGTACCGGCTCCGGTCCGCGGTTCGCGAAGTTGGGAAGGCGCTCGACCTCCCGCTGGGGGAACTCGAGCAGATCATTCGGCTGACCGGTCACTATTCCTCCAAAGGGCTGCGACAAGAGCTAGCCAACGTACCGGGGTTTGCCGAGCGACTCGATTCACCGTTGTGGCGCCAACTGTGCGATTTGGCCGAAGAGATCGCCGGCTTGCCCCGCCATGTTTCGCAACACGTGGGCGGCATGATCATTTCCAGCCAGCCATTGGTCGAATTGGTGCCGCTCGAACAGTCGGCGATGCCCGACAGGGTGGTGTGCCAGTGGGATAAGGATTCCTGCGATGACGCGCGGTTCATCAAGATCGATTTTCTCGCGCTTGGCATGCTGTCACTCGTCGAGGAATGCGTCGAGCTCGTCGCCCGGAAAGCGGGAACCGCCCCCGACCTCAGCCGGATCGACTTTGGGGACGACGCGGTCTACGACCAGATCTGCGCCGGCGACACCGTCGGCACGTTCCAAATCGAGAGTCGCGCGCAGATTCAGATGATCCGCCGTACCCGGCCCCGCAACCTCACAGACCTGGCTGTGGAGGTCGCAATCGTCCGGCCGGGCCCCATTGTCGGTGGTGCGGTCAACCCATACGTGAAGCGGCGCGAGGCCCAGCGATTGGCGCAACAACAAAACCTGCCCTACGACCCACCGGTAGACCACCCGCTGTTGAAGGAAGCGCTTGGAGAAACGCTGGGTGTCATCATCTACCAGGATCAGGTGTTACAAGTATGTCAGGCACTCGCCGGGTTTTCGGCGGGGCAGGCGGAAGCGCTCCGCCGCGCAATGAGCCGGCGACGGTCCCGTGAGCTCATGGAGGGGTTTGCCGAAGAGTTCGTTGCCGGAGCCGCCGCCCGGAACGTGGCGCCGGCACTGGCGCGCCGGGTGTTCGAACAGGTCGTGGCGTTTTCGGAGTTCGGGTTCCCCAAATCACATGCCGCCGCGTTCGGGTTGCTCGCCTATCAATCCGCATGGCTCCGTCACTACCATCCGGTACAGTTCTATGCCGCGCTGTTCAACAACCAACCGATGGGGTTCTACTCACTCGACGTACTCGGGCGGGATGCCTCGCGACACGGCGTCGAGGTGTGTTTGCCCGACGTCAACTGGAGCGACGTCTACTGCACGGTCGAAGACGATCGGGTGCGTGTGGGGTTCGCGTTCCTCCGCGATTGGGGGCTCGACGTCGCGGAAGAGGTCGTTCTCGAACGCGAGAAGAACGGGCCCTTCAGAAGTCTGATCGATTTCGTCCGCCGGAGTCCGCCGTCACTCAGCCGCGAAGCGATCAACAACCTCGTCTGGGTAGGGGCGTGCGACGCCTTTGGTCTCACACGGCGCGAGTTGCTGTGGCAAGTCGGACTCTGGCTCCCTCCCAAAACCGCGGCCCCCAAACGCGGCGGCGGGCGCCGTCAGCTCGAGCTTCCACTCAATCACCCATACGACAATCTGTCGTTTGGGGACGTGCACTCGGATGAACGGCTGTTGGCTGAGTATCATGTCTTAGGATTCGCGGCGAGCGGCCACCCTTTCATGCTGCTTCGACCTACACTGCCGCCCAATCTCGTACGCAGCGATCGGCTGAACGATCTCGATCACGGTGACAAAGTCGAAGTTGCGGGTATGGTCGTCGCACGCCAACGCCCCGAAACAGCCCGCGGGTTCACGTTCATCTTATTGGAGGACGAAACGGGGATGATCAACACCATCGTCCGGCCGGACGTGTACGACCGGGATCGTACCGCCATTCGCAGTGAACCGTTTCTCTGGGTGTTCGGGAAACTGGCAAAAGATGACGGGACGACAAACGTTGTCGTCGACGAAGTTCGCCCGCTCCAGCTGCGCAAGCGGATCGGACCGCGCGTAGCCGAGACGCAGCCATCCCGTTCACCATATTCGTTTTTGAAGAAGTTGCGCCGAAACGCGCCTGGCTCGAAGGACTGGGGCTAAACCGGTACCGACAGTCCCCTGGACTGGAGAATACGCTCGATCGCCTCACCGATCTTATTGTTGGGTGTCGATGCGCCGGCAGTGATGCCAATAGTCGCAACGGAATCGCCGAGCCATTCCCGGACTGCAACTTCGTCGGTTCGATCGACCGGCTTGTGCCGGATGACCGCCGTATCGGGGTCTATGCACGATGCATCGGCGATGTGATAGGTGGTGTGCCGCTTGCTGCACAGCTTTGCCAAGTGGTTCGTGTTGCTCGAATTGTACCCCCCGATCACCACCATCACGTCGAGCGGTTCCTCGATCAGCTCCAGCACCGCGTCTTGGCGTTCTTGCGTGGCCGAACAGATCGTATCAAACGATCGGAAGTGCTCCGCCAACGACTCCGCGCCGAACCGGCGTGCCATGGATTGCCCGATGCGATGCGCGATCGCGAGTGACTCGGACGCGAGCATGGTGGTTTGATTTGCAATGCCCACCCGCTGCAAATCCCGGCTGAAATCGAACTCTTCGCTCACCTTGTGTCCGAACGTCTCGTCGATCAGCTCAGGCCGCTCGCCCTGTTCGATGAAATCGCACAACAACTCCGCTTCAGCCATGTCACGGACGATGAGATACTTCCCTCCATCGTACTTCGTGACCTGGCTCGCCGTCGCCTTGGTTTCCTCGTGGAAGTGCTTCCCGTGCACCACCGCCGTGAAGCCGTCGCGCGCGTACTGTTCGACACGCTTCCACACGTTCAGCACTGAGCCGCACGTCGTATCTACCAGAACGCAGCCGACGCCGCGCAGATGCTTGAAATCGTCCAACGTGACGCCAAATGCCGGGATGATGACGACGTGATCTGACGTGATGCTGTTGAACGAAAACATCCCCTCCGCGTCTGGCCGAAGGATAGTGATCCCCATGCTTTCGAGCTTGCCGTTCACGTGAGGGTTGTGGATGATCTCTCCCACGAGAACAATAGGGCGGTCTGGGAACTGCTTTCTGGTCTCGTACGCGTACTCGACGGCCCGATCGACACCGTAACAGAAGCCGAACTCCTTGGCCAACCGAAACGTGAACTCGCCCACTGTGAGCGACCCACCCGAGTCCCGGATGCGTTCGACCAACTGGCTGTGGTAATCGTCGGTGAGGGTGTCGATGATCTCGCGCTTGAGACCAAACCCCTTCCGATAATACGTCTTGTCCATGACGACTAAACTAACCCGGACGCCAGATCAATGCACACCGGCTGCCGGTCGGGCCTCTTGCATCGCCGTCTTGAGAAGCTCGCAGTAGTCTGATGGGAGATGTTCTATCGGCACGCCTGCAAAAACACCGGCGTACTGCACGTTCGTGTTCGATTGAATTTCGCGGAGTGTCACCGCAAACCGGCCGCTCACGGTGTCGCCGAATCCGTAGATCTCGACGTCGCCTTCTGTGGCCTGAAACGCGAACGCTTCCGCTTCACGGAACAGCTGCACGCCAACCTGTGCAGCCGGTGGGGAGGGCACGCCGGAGTCGGCGATCGCAATCGGATACGTACCGATACGGCTGCCTTCTCCGAGCTGCATCAGAACCAACGTACCGGTGCCCGGAACTTCGGATAACACTTGGAGCGTACCCGGATCGTCGCACAGCCCGGCCTGCGCCGGCCACATGCCTTCGATCGAGTGCGCGCCCGCGCTCGTCGCATTGAGAACGCCGCTCTTGGGCTGCGGGAACCCGGGCATGGGCGGCAGCGGCTGTGCCGCCGGCGGCGTTTCGCTATCGTCCGACACCAATTCCTGTCCCGGATCTTCGGTCTGCTGCTCGCCTGCGCAGGCCGCCACGAGCAGCCAGCACATCAATATCAGTTTCTTCACGTTGTATCTCCCAAGCTGACGCCGAGCTGCGACCGCGCTTCGGCTTCTGTCAAACAAAACGGCTCCAACAGCCGGCGTAATCCCTCCGGCAGGGATCGCGGACGCATCTCTTGACGGTCGACGCACACGAGAACTTCGTGTCCGACTGCAGCAAGCTGCTTGGCTTCCAGATGGACGACGTCGAAGTTGATCGCGATCGAACTGTTGCCAAATCGAGTAAAGTACGCCGCGACACGAAGACGATCGTCGAGCCGTGTTGGATGCTTGAAGTCGCAATCCAGGTGCACTCGCGGGAGCCAGATATCGAACCGATCGAACACCTCTCCATAGGGCATTCCCGCTGCCCGAAACATCTCGGTCTCGGCGATCTCGAAAAACCGCACATACGCCCCGTAGAAGATGATCCCGGCCTTATCGACGTCGGACCAACGGACGTATTCATCGACGAAAAACGGACGTCCACTCATGCTGCCGGAAGCTAGCAGCTATTTGGGCACGCGAAAGAGGAGAGCGAAACGGACTTGCGTCGCGCGGCGGGCACCGCGCCGTTGAAGATGGACATCAGCGAGGAGCCCGGAACATCAGGTCGAAGCGAAGATCGGTCGACGGTCGTACGCCCTTCGAGATATCGAGTCGCATGAACCCGTTCAGCACCGACAGACCGGCGCCAATACCCACTAACGGGTCTGACGAGAACGTGTCGGCGGCGTCGACAAAGAGAACGGGACTCCAGAGCTGCGACCCGGACAGAGCGACGTCGAGTTGCGCCGACCAGAACTCGCGCCCAACGCGAGAACCATAGGTATGCCCCCGAACCGTTTGCGGACCGCCAATCCTGTAAAACAACTGCGGAACGCTGTCCCCTCGCGCCAGGCCGGCGCGAAGCGTGAGGCTGCCGGTTCGTCGGAAAATGCCGAACGGAACCTTCGCTTGACTCCATGCGCGTGTGCCGAAGACTTCGTTCCCCGCGAGGATCGCGACACCTTGACGGGACTCGACGCTGGCGACGCGCGTCGTTCGCATCAACGACGCCGCGACGTAGTTCCCCTCCAACACGGGTGGGTTTCTCTGAAACACTCCGCTCCCAAAGAGGTCGGGCACCGGAGCCTCCGCGGCCACTTCGACGGTGGTATGTCGCTCGAACGACGCAGCAATTGCGACGTCCCGGAGAAACCCGGTGTTCCACTCGTAGGAGACACCGCCACCCAGCGCGAGGTAGTAGTCGGCGTCGTCGTTTCCCGCAAAGATGCCGTTCAGCGAGTTGCCGATCCCAAGGCCACGCGTCCAGGGTTCCGTCTCGCGGAACGTGCGGGACGCGCCGATCTCGAAGCGCCCGCCCGGACCGTCACGTTGCCACGTGAGTTCCGCGGTGGGACGCCGGTCGCTGATCCCAAACCGCGCGGTTGCGAGCAGCCTAGTGTAGTCCGGACCGGGACGGACCTGGTACCCCAGTCCGACGGACGGGCCCTGCACCCGATTGAACCGAAACACGTCGGCAAATTCTTCCCATGCAACGCCGTAACGCGTGCGACCCACCCACTGATCCGGTAGGTCCTCGGCCAGCTCCGCGAGCTGGACGATCGATTCGCGAAGCCGCTCCTGTTCCTCGTCATCGAGATTCACCTGGAGCCGTTCCGGCCAACGATACGCCGCGATTTCGTTGGCGGGGGGAATCGCAACTTCCCACCTGCCCCCACCCCAACGCCCAGCGCGGTAATAGCCGCGCTGGTATCGCTCGTCCGCCGTTGAATTGTCACGGGCATCGCCGGGATCGTGTTCGTGACCCCTCAATCGGACACGCGTGGGCGCATCCTCTGCCAGCGGATCCGAACCCGGTATGTGTTCGTCTTCCAGTACGACCGCAAACGATGGCGCCCTGGACGTGTTCACCTCGTAGTCGGTGAACGTGGATATCGCGCGGGCGGGAACCGTCGCGTTCACGAACCAGGGAATCTGGAGCGTCAACGAGAGAAGCTGGCGGTACGGCAGCCAATAGCTGCTTTCGACCAGCGCATACTCGATGTCGGCTTCGGCCTGCACGAATCGAGTCGCCCACTCGTTGTCGTTTCGTGCGTCGGCGCTGTCGGCGGGTGTGTCACCCTCGGGTTGCTCCCATAGGTACTCCCCAAGGAACACAATGACCATTCGCACCACGTCGGCGGTCTCGCGATCGAGCCACATATCCCCGGCGATGACGGATGGTCCCAGCCGTTTCGGTTCCACCCGCACCTTGACCGCGCGCACGTCGCGACCCGGAATTTGGAGGCGCACCGAGTCGGTGATGGCAAACCGATACTGATGGACCGCACCGTCCGCGAGCGGGTGGAGCGCCGCTCTGTTGGGTACCCCCATCAACCTGACGCTGTCGTTGAGCGCTCGCGGAATGAACCACGGGCGATCCAGAAATGCCTCCTGGCGGAACTCGTCACGCAGGTCTTCGTCCACTCCCGAGGACTCTCCCGCGATGCGCGCCACCATCCGGAGTACCGGAGCGGCGGAACGTGCGGCGAGCACATCCACCTTGAGGTCATTGGGTGATTGCCAGGACAGTTGCGCCACGGTCTCGTGAACGAACAGGGCCGTCTGCCGCCCAAACCGGCTTCGGCCGGCTGTGACGTCGAGCCGCGTGCCAACTCTGGCGGTGTAGTTTTTGACTAGGGAATCTTGTCGGATGTGCCGCACACGAGCTCGGGCGTACAACTCGGCGGTGGCCGCGTCACTGAATGTCGCCGTGTCTCCTTGCGCGATCGCCGAACCAGACAGCAGAAAGGCTAGGAAGCACGCGACCATCGGCCGCGACCGTCCCGACGGAGCCCATACTCCTTGAGTCGCCGCCACAAGGTCGTGCGCGAGATCCCCAGGCGGCGCGCGCTCTCGGCGAGCTTCCACCCGGAGCCTTCGAGTGTCAGCAGGATCGCTTGGCGTTCGCGGTCGGCAAGAGTATCCCGATCGGATTGCGCCGGC